>CALPVO020000028.1 GCA_943327025.2 Janthinobacterium lividum | reverse complement strand
TTGACGCCCACCGGGTCGAAGGCACTGACATCGAGCGAGCGAACCTCCACGTACTGCACTCCCCCACGGGCCAAAGCTTTGGTGGGGCGCTCGCCAGGTGCAGTGACCCGTTTGGGCCGGATGAAGCTGTAGTACTCGTTCTCGATTTGCAGGACGTTGGCATTCAGTTGACGCCATTGACCGTCCACGCGGACGCCAAGCGCGGCATAGTCGGGGTGTGGCGTCGCCACGGCCCGCGCGAGGTCGCGGACGTATTCCTGCAGCGAATTCACGGACACCAGCAATTCCGACTGCGCGGAGTTGCGATACCCCACGTCGCTCATGCGCAGCGAAGTGGCATACGGGCCGTAGAGCGTTCCGGGAACCAGCGTTTTCAAGCCGGGGTCCGAACGGCCGCTCAGAAAGCTGGCGCACATCGCCGGGGAAACGCCGAACAGGTACAGCACTATCCAACCGTGGCGTCGATAGTTGCGCAGCAGTTCGAAATAGCGCTCGGAGATGAAGTCTTGCCCGGCCTCGCGCGATTGCCTAACGGCCGCCAGCACTGGCCAAAACTGCGCCGGAAAGCTGTAGTTGAAATGCACCCCGCTGATGGCCTGCATAAGGCGGCCATAACGCAACCCCAAACCCTCCCGGTACACCTCCTTCATGTGCGCACTGTGCGAACGGCCAAAGCGAGCGATGGGAATGTCCGCGTCGCCATCAACCGCGCAAGGCATGGACGTCGCCCAAAGACGCTCTTCACCGATGGCGCGGTAGGTGTATTGGTGCAGCTGGGTGAGGCGCTCCAACAAGCGTGCACTATCCGGGTAGGCAGGCGTCACCAGCTCCAGCAGGGCCTCGGAATAGTCCGTGGTGATCTCCGGGTGGGTGAGTGGGCTACCCAGCGCACGCGGGTGCGGTGTCTGCGCCACATGTCCCTCAGGCGTGACGCGCAGGGATTCCTTCTCGACGCCTTTCAGGCCGCCGACCAAGACCCCACGTTCGCCGGAGTTCATGAGACCGGCCAATTGCCGATCGAAAGTTAGCGAGCTCATCGCGAAAGACACCCGGAAAATGAAACCGGGAGTCTAAACCAGCCGGCGTGTCAGTACTTGCCAAGCCATCACGAAATCGCCCGCCAGACTGTAGAACGGGTAAGTGAAGGTGGCTGGGCGGTTGCGTTCAATACGGAAGTGCCCCACCCAAGCGAAGCCGTACCCGGCCAGTGGCACCAGCCACAGCAGCACGAACTGGCCCGTCGCCAACGCCACGCCGGCCAAAGCCACGGCGAGAACGGTACCGCACACATGCAAGCGGCGGTTCAGCGGGTTCGCATGTTCGCCAAGGTAGTAAGGATAAAACTCCGCGAAGGTGCGGAAACGGGTCTGTCCCGCCGGTGGCTGCTGCGTATCCATGCACCCGAGATTACGACAGTTCGGCGATTCACTCCAATGGTGCGCGACCAGCGTGGCGCGCGCACGAGTTATAGCCAGCCGCTAAACTGCGAACTCTGCATCACCCTTTGGCATTGAAGCGCCAGCAGGCACTTCGAGCTCACTGCTTTTTAGGATGTTTACCGTGACCGCCACCCCGGTTTTCTCTTTCCGCCCCATCACGGCGGCCGACGACGCTGGCATGGCTGCTGTCATTCGCCGCGTCATGCCTGAATTTGGTGCCGATGGCCCGGGCTTCGCCATCAACGACCCGGAAGTGGATTTCCTGAGCCGCGCCTATGCACTGCCGCGCCACGCCTACTTCGTGGTGGTGGACTCCCAAGGGCAAGTGCTGGGCGGTGCGGGCGTGGCACCGCTGGCGGGTGGCGACGGCACCGTCTGCGAACTGCGCAAGATGTATTTCCTGCTGGCAGCGCGTGGCACGGGCACCGGCGAGGCCCTGCTGCGCCACTGCCTGGAGGTGGCACGCGGTTTTGCTTACCGCCATTGCTACCTCGAAACGTTGGACGGCATGACGGGGGCCATGAAGCTCTACGGCAAATGCGGGTTTCAGCCCATCGCTGCGCCGCTCGGCGCCACCGGCCATTTCAGCTGCGACCGTTTTTACCTGCGCGAGCTTTGAAACACGAACGCTAGGGAGCCGGTGACGCTGCAAGCGCAACAGGCGCGGCCGTTGCAGTCGTGGCATCAGCCCACGCCCGCATACGCGGTTCCAGCACGCCAAGCGGCAGCAAGCCCCATGCGCCCAGTTGCTGGTCAAATAGCGCCTCATCGAAGGCAGCACCCTGCTGCGCCGCCACGGTTTGACGCAACTGCCACAAGCGCAATCCCCCGGCAGCCGGTGCGGCCAGCCAGCCGCCTGAAGCCAGCACCGCGCCTACTTGGTCGAGCGCGGCAGCCCCTTGCCACCGCGAATGCGCAGCCAGGTAGTCCACGGCCTGCTGGCGGTTCCAACCCAGGCCGTGCAGACCCGTGTCGATGACTAGCAACGCGACTTGGTCACGCACTTCTTTGAGAGCCGCCTCGGCAGCGGCCGCATCGCCAGACGCAGCGACTTCGCTCCTGACCAGCAAGCGATACACACCATAGCCGTCGCGATGTGCCGGTTGCGGCGTCGACCGCTGCCAAGCCGGCACCTCCGCAAGCGACAAGCGTTCCCATGCCAAAGGGGATGTTGGTGGAGTTAAGGCCGCAGCAGGCACAGGCCCAGAGCCTTGAACACCGGCGGCCACAACAGGCGGCGTTGCGCCCGCCAATCGTGTTTCCAACTGCTGCACTTCGGCCAATGCCACGTCGTGCCACTGCCGTGGCGCGAACGGCAAGCCGGTAGCACGGCGCAAGCGGAAGGCGTACCACTCCTCGCCCGAAGGCAGGTCCGCCCACACTGGCGTGTCCTTGGCCTGGCGCATGGCAAGTTCGAGCCTTGCCTGCAGACGGCGGAAGGACGGGCGCAACTTCTCTGCGGTCAGCGCGGTGTAACGCGCCGACAACGCTTGCTGCGCCGCCGCGCTGACGTTGCCCCAAGCACCGGACGGTGGCAGCACGTCGGCGGCAGCAGCACGAGCCACCTGCGCGGACAGCGAACGCCAGGCCTCGGGAGCCAACCCCAGTCCACGCGCCTCTGCTTGATTCAGGTTGGCGATGGCTGCATCCACCCAGGCCGGAACTTGGCCCAGCACCTGCAACCAAGCGGCGTGGTCAGCCGCCGTCTCCGGCACTACCTCGCCACGGGCCAGGGCCGTCATGGCCCACAACGCGAATCCGCCATCGGGCGCTGACAGCGGAAACAGTTCTTCCGGATAGCGCGCGCCTTCCAGTTCCTCTTCGCGCTGCCGCAGGAACAAGGCCAAGGCTTCGCGTGATGCAGGCGCCAGCGTCGCTACGGGCAACCCCTTGGCTTGTTCGACGGCAACGCGCGCTGCAGCCACCCGCAAAGCGACAGCTTCCGGCGCTATGGCTGGCAAAGCATCCGCTGGCAAGGGCAGGTGCGCGAATACTGTCATTTCCGGTGCCCAGCGTACCTCTGCCCGAATTTGCGCCGTCGCAAGACGCGTGAAGGCATCGGCCGTGGCGGGCGCCACCAGCGGCGACGGTGCAGTACTGTCACCGCAACCCACTAGCGACAGCAGCGACCAGCCCAGCAGGGCGAGGAAACACAGACGCTTCATCCTTGACTGGCCACCCAACGCCGCAGTTTCACTTCGAGAACTTCGAGTGGCAACGAACCATCCCGCAAGACCTCGGCGTGGAAGGCTTTCACGTCGAACCGGTTCCCCAAGGCCTTTTCGGCCATGGTGCGTAAAGCGCGGATGCGTAACTGCCCGACCTTGTAACCGAGCGCCTGCCCCGGCCACACGATGTAGCGCTCCACCTCGGCCTCGATATCGCTGGCTGCCATGCTGGAGTGCGTGGCCATGTACTGCATGGCCTGCTCGCGGCTCCACGCCATGGAATGCAGGCCGGTGTCCACCACCAAACGCATGGCACGGAGCATTTCATCCGCCAGACGGCCGTACCACTGGTAGGGGTCCGTGAATACGCCGAGCTCTTTGCCGAGACTTTCGGCATACAGCGCCCAGCCTTCCACGTAGGCGTTATAGCCACCGTAACGCCGAAAGCGCGGCAAACCCGACAGTTCTTGCTGCAGAGCAATCTGGAAATGGTGCCCCGGTGCGGCCTCATGCAACGACAGCGTCTCCATACCGAACTTCGGTTGGGCCTTGAGGTTGAAAGTGTTTACGTAGAAATAGCCAGGGCGCATGCCATCCGCCGAGGGCGGCTGATAGAACCCGCCCGCGCTGCTTTCCGCACGGAACGGCTCCACTTCGCGCACTTCGTAGTCCGCCTTCGGGAAAAGCGAGAACAGGCGCGGCAGCAAGACATCGATACGCCGCTTGATCTGGCCGTATTCCGCGACAAGATCGGTACCGCGTGTGAAATAGAACCGCGGGTCGTCCTGCATGAAACGGAAAAAAGCAGACAAATCACCGACGAAGCCAGTTTCTCGCATCACGCCGCGCATCTCATCTTCGATACGCGCCACCTCGGCGAGACCCAACTCGTGAATCTCCTTGGCGCCGAGCGTGGTGGTAGTGCCCTGTCGGATGCGCAAGGCATACCACTCTTCGCCATGCGGCAAGGCCTGCCAACCGAAACTGGTGCGGCACGCAGGCACATAATCGCGCTCGAAGTAGTCCGCGAGGCCTGACAACGCGGGGTTCAAGCCGCGCTCCACCAGTTGCCGATAGCTGCGCTCGAGCCGCGTGCGTTGCGCAGCAGTGGCACTGGCCGGCAACTGCTGCAAAGGCCGCAAAAACAAGCTAGTGCTGGTGTCAGTCGTCACTAGCCCACGCCATTGCGGTGCCACCTTCTGCATGACCTGTTGCGGCTGAGTCACTCCATGAGCCACGCCCTCACGCAAACGGTCTTGCGTCGCGGCGGCCCATTGCGGGAACTGCCACGCGCGCTCCAACCAAGCTTCGTGGTCTTCCAGCGTGGCGAAGGGCTGCGGGCCCGCGCCACTGCCGAAGAACGCTAACGTAGTACCGAGGTTGTCCATCTGGTTGACGGGCAGGAGATGTTCGGGGAACTGGGTGGATTCCACCGCTTCCGCGCGGTCACGCAGGAAGACCTGCAGCGACAGTACTTCCTGATTGTTCAGGCCTGCGGTGTCGAGCGCACGAGCAGCACGCAGCGCTTGACGCTCCAGTGCCATACCCGCGGCGATAGACGCTTCGGAACTGGGATTACCAAGACGATTGGCGTACTTAGCCTCACCGAGGAATGTTCCCTGCAAGGGATACAGGTCCAGCACGTCATCGAAGTAACCTTCGACCACCCTGTCTAGGGCGCGCGAAGCCGCCGTGGCAGCCGTTGCCACGCCAGCCTCCGGCGCGGCAGCCAAAGTGCGCACTGCCCAACCAGCGCCGCCCGCCAACCCAGCAGCAGACGCCGCCTTCAGCCAATCACGCCGCTTCATGCACGCCTTCCTTATGTTGCGCGGCGGCCAGTACCGTCCGCCGCGAGATGATGGTGTAGCGCCACAGCAGCAGCACGGCACACACTGCCAAGCCCGCAATGAGGCCTACCCAAACGAATTCCGGGCCATAGCCGGCGTAGATGCCGAGCCACCATGCCATGGGAAAACCCACGGCCCAATACGCGAAGAGCGACAGCACCAACGGTATACGCGCATCCTTGAAGCCGCGCAGGGCCCCCATGGCGCCGACTTGCAGGCCGTCGGAGATTTGGAATACGCCAGCAAACAGCAGCAGGCGCGAAGCCAGCTCCAACACCGCAGCGTCGTGGGTATAGAGCGCGGCGATGCCATGGTTCGCCATGATGAGGCCCACACAGGACACGGCCATGAGACCCGTACATAGGGCGATACCCGCGAACCCGGCGCGGCGCGCATCGGCCGGGCGGCGTCCACCCAACAAGTGACCCACATGCACCATCGTGGCGGAGTGCATCGCCAGTGGCACCATGAAGGTTAGCGAAGCGAAATTCAGCGCCACCTGATGTGCACCCACCTGCACAGCACCGAGCGTTCCCATGATGAGTGCGCAGGCGATGAACAAGCCCGATTCGCTAAGCATGGTGCCGCAGATGGGTAAACCCAAGCGCAGCATCTCGCGCAAGCGCGCGAAATCTGGCTGGAGATAGCCTACAAACAAGCGGTAGCGACGGAAAGCTGTACCGAAGTGCATTTGCAGGATCATCAGGCCCAGCAAAGTCCACATGACCAGCGCACTGGCCACGCCACAGCCCACAGCCCCGAGCGCCGGCATACCAAACAGGCCGTACATGAAGATGAAGTTGCCACCGATATTCATGAGCAAGCCGCCGCAGGCGGCAAGAAAAATAGGGCGTGTCTGGCCGAGGCCCTCACTCGTGAAACGCAGCGCGAGGTAGGCCAGCATGGCCGGGTAGCCTGCGGCCATGGCATGCACGAAGCCGGTGGCCTCCGGTACCACTTCCGGTGCTGTACCAATAAGCCGCAAGACCGGGCCCACCAGGAACATGAGCGGCACCAACACCACCGCCAGCCCTAGTGCCAGCCATAAAGCCTGCCGGGAATACAGCACCACCTCGCCGTGGCGCGACCCGCCGCGGGCGTGGGCGATGAGTGGCGACACGGCCATCATCACGCCCACGGCAGCGAACAGGAACAGGTTGTAGAAGGACACGCCCACTGCCACAGCCGCAAGACTTCGCGAACCGAGACGACCGGACATGAGTGTGTCCACCGTGCCCATCGCCGCCAGCGCCAGATTGTTGCCAACCAACGGAACGCCGAGGCGCAGGATTTCGCGCAGGTGGTGGCGCCAGGGCAGCGAGGAGTGCAAAGTGTTCATAGGTAGGTGAGCCATTCTAGCGGTTCGCTGCCCCACTCCCTTCCCTGCTTGCCTGGAGGCCCCATGCTAGTTGCTCCCGCCCTTCGCCGCGTCGCCATCGTGGCCAGTACCCGTCTGCCGTTCGCGCGCTCGCAAGGGGCTTACGCCGCCGATGGCAACCAAGAGATGCTTACGGCGGTATTGCGGGGCCTCGTGGAGCGCTGCGGACTGCAGGGCGCGTTGCTCGGCGAGGTCGTCGCAGGCGCCGTGCTGAAGCATTCACGCCAGTGGAACCTGACACGCGAAAGCGTGCTGGATTCCGGGCTTTCGCCCTATACGCCGGCCTTTGACCTGCAGCGCGCCTGTGGCACCAGCCTCGAGGCCGCCTTGCTGGTAGCCAACAAGATTGCGCTAGGGCAGATCGATGCCGGCATTGCCGCTGGGGTGGACACTGCCAGCGATGCCCCCATCGTGTTCGGCGAACCCTTGCGCCAATTGCTGCTGCGCGCCTTTCGCGGCCGCACGCTGGGTGAACGCATCAAGCCTTGGCTTGGCTTCCGCCCAAGCATGCTGGCCCCCGCACTACCCGGCACCGGCGAGCCCCGCACTTTGCTCTCCATGGGGCAGTCCTGCGAACTCATGGCACAGCAGTGGAGCATCACTCGTGAAGCCCAGGACCAATTGGCGTTTGATAGCCACCAGAAAGCCGCCGCGGCTTACGCCCGCGGCTTCTTCAACGACTTGCTGACGCCCCACCGCGGCTTGGAGCGAGACAACAACCTGCGCAGCGACACCACGCTCGCCAAGCTGGCGAAACTGGCGCCCGCCTTCGATCGCCAAAGCGGCCGCGGCACGCTCACCGCAGGCAACAGCACGCCGCTCACCGACGGCGCCGCTGCCGTGCTGTTGGCCACGGAAGACTGGGCGCGCGCGCGCAACCTGCCTGTGCTCGCCTACTTACGTGCGGGCAAAGCGGCCGCGGTGGAATTCGTGAAGGACGAAGGCCTCTTGATGGCCCCCGCCTACGCCGTGCCCAAGTTGCTGACCGATTGCCAAGTCTCCTTGCAGGACTTCGATTTCTACGAGATTCACGAAGCCTTTGCCGCACAAGTGCTGTGTACGCTGCGCGCTTGGGAAAGCGAGGCTTTCTGCCGTGAACGTTTGGGGCTGCCGCAAGCGCTCGGCGCCATCGACCCGGCGAAGCTGAATGTGGTTGGCAGCAGCTTGGCGGTGGGGCACCCGTTCGCTGCCACCGGCGCACGCCTGGTGGGAACGCTAGCCAAACTGCTGGCGGAACGCGGCCAGGGACGTGGCCTCATTTCTGTCTGCACAGCCGGTGGCATGGGCGTCACTGCCATCGTGGAACGCTAGCCACAGGAACTCTGCGTGGCCTGCCGTACAGCAGGCATAGTCGGCGCGCGTCTTAAATCCCTCCCGTAGCCACGGAGCCATAGGTCTGTTGGCAAAACGCGCGGAGGGCGCAGCAATGCACGAAGCAACATCGCGGGAACTCGAGGACCATCCTTCCCGGCTGGAGCACCAGCCCGCGTCGCAAACATTCTCGGGATGGGACGAGCGGCTAGCGCAGCGCATCCTGCAGGGAGCCGGCGACCCCGCCATCGCCTTGTCGCTCTGGAACGGCACCACTGCGCAAACCAGTTGCGGCAGCCCCGCTGCCACGTTTCGCATGGCAGACCGCGGTGCGCTATGGAGATTGGCCGTCGATCCTGCCGTGCAGTTCGGCGAATTGTTCACAGCCGGGCGCATCACGCTCGAGTCAGGCGACTTGGTCGCGGGCTTGCGCGAGATACTCGCGGCGAAACCGCCCGGCACTCCGCTGGCGCCAGCCGCACGCTTGGCGCGCTACATAGCTGCCGTCCGCCCCAAAGCCCAAGCGCTGGCCCGGGCTCAAGCGCAGGCGCACTACGATCTGGGCAACGACTTCTATCGCCTGTGGCTCGACCCCACCCTCTCTTACACCTGCGCCTACTTCACTTCAGCCGCCACCACCCTTCAGGAGGCACAGCTCGCCAAGCTGGACCATGTCTGCCGCAAGGTCGGCCTGCAGTCTGGCTACGAGGTGGTGGAAGCGGGTTCCGGCTGGGGCAGTTTGGCACTGCATGCTGCCAGTCGTTACGGCGCCAAGGTGAAGTCCTATAACGTTTCGCGTGAGCAGGTGAACTTTGCGCGCGCACGCGCTCGCAGCGCGGGTCTGGAAGGGCGAGTGGAATTCATCGAAGACGATTACCGCAACGCTACGGGCCGCTGTGATGCTTTCCTCTCGGTAGGCATGCTGGAACATGTCGGGCCAGCCCATTATCCGGAACTGGGTCGGCTGGCACGGCGACTCTTGCGGCCGGAAGGTTTCGGTCTTATCCATACCATCGGTCGCGTTACGCCAGAAGCCGTGGACCCGTGGATTCGCAAGCGGGTGTTCCCCGGCACCTATGTGCCTTCGCTGGCGGAATTGATGGCGGTGTTCGAGCCCAACGGGCTGGCAGTCACCGATGTAGAGAACCTGCGCCCGCATTACGCGCGCACCTTGGCGCTGTGGCTGTGCAATTTCGAAAGACAGCGCGGAGCGTTAAGCAAGCGGCTGGACGCCAGTTTCTTGCGTTTGTGGGAACTCTATCTGGCCGGGTCTTGCGCCGCCTTCGAAGCCGGGCGCATGCAGTTGTACCAAGTAGCCTTCACTTCCCCAGCGAACCGCAAAGCGCCGTGGACGCGCGAGCGCCTTTACGAACCGGACTCGAGGACTTGGGAATGGACCGCTGCGATGTGCTGATTGTCGGCGGTGGGCCGGCCGGCTCCACTTGCGCACGCGAACTGGTGCGGCAAGGGTTGGACGTGGTGGTGCTGGACCAAGCACGGTTTCCGCGTGACAAAACCTGCGCCGGCTGGATTACGCCACAAGTCGTCGAGTCCCTCGAATTGGACTTGGCCGACTACGCCCGTCACGGCACGCTGCAACCCCTGACGGGCTTTGACTGCGGGGTCCTCGGTGGACCTCTCACCACCGTGCGCTATCCGGACGCCGTGAGTTTCGGCATTCGGCGTAGCGAGTTCGATCACTACTTACTGCAACGCTGTGGCGCACGGCTCGCCATCGAAACGCCGTTCGCCGATGGCGTTCGCCATGCCGGCCAGTGGGTCATCAACGGCCACTGGCAAACGCCACTGCTGATTGGTGCTGGCGGACACTTCTGCCCGGTAGCGAAGCTGCTCGGGGCCGATGTCGGCCGCGGCGAGCAGGCATTCGTTGCCCGTGAGACGGAGTTCGCCATGGATCGCACGCTCGCGCTGAACAGTCGGGTGAGTGCGACGCGCGGCGAATTGCTGTTCTGCGACGACTTGGCCGGTTACGGCTGGTGTCTGCGTAAGGGCAATTACCTGAACATCGGGCTCGGCCGCGAGACCACCGCCGGCCTCGGCCATGACCTGCAGCGCTTGCTGCGTTGGCTCGTCAGCACCCAACGCGTGCCGTTGCAACAATGGCCACGCTTCCGCGGACATGCCTATCTCGCCTATAGCCGGTCACGCCGCCCATTGGTTGCCAACGCTTGCCTGTTGATAGGCGACGCTGCCGGTATGGCTTGCGAACGTAGCGGCGAAGGTATCCGGCCGGCGGTGGAGTCCGCTTTGCTGGCGGCAATGGCCGTAGGCGAAGCCCGGGGGGACTACCGAGCAGCCGGCTTGGCGTCTTACGCAGCGCTCGTCGAAGCCCGCTTCGGGCCGCGCCATCATCACCCCTTAACCCCATCGACCCACCGCCGGACACCACGTTGGCGTAGTGCCGCCGGGCGCTGGTTGGTTTCCACCGAACCGTTTCTGCGCCATGTGGTGCTGGACCGGTTCTTCCTGCAACGCGCTGCCTCTGCCCTGCACCCGGCGGTTGGCACCTTGAACTCGGAGCATTTTTCATGAACAGCATGACCAACCCAGGCCGGCAACTGGACGGCGCCGCCAAGCGCAGTGGCCGCCTGCGTGCCGCCAAAGCCACCGTGTCGGAACCGCAGGGCGAAAGCCTGCACGCCAACACCAGCGCCGCCATCGACGCTGCCGGTCGACACAGCTTGATTGCCGAATCCGCGTATTTGCGCGCCGAACGCCGCGGCTTTATGGGCGGCTGTTGCGAAACGGACTGGCTCGAGGCCGAACAGGAGGTCGACCGGCGGTTGATTGGACAAGGGCTCGAGGGCGCGCGCTGCGGCGATTAAGGCCTATGGTTGAGGCACAATAGCGGTTCCACTGTGCGGAGCCTGCCATGAAGCTGAACGACCCCACCCTGCTGCAACAGCTGGCCTATGTAGATGGACAGTGGGTGTCGGCCGATTCAGGCGCAACTCTGCCCGTGACCAACCCGGCCACGGGCGCGCTGCTAGGCAGCGTGCCGAACATGGGCGCACCGGAAACCCGCCGCGCCATCGCGGCCGCTGCTGCTGCCATGCCGGCCTGGGCCGCCAAGACCGCCAAGGAGCGCGCCACCGTGCTGCGCCGCTGGCACGACCTGATGATGGCGAACCAGGAAGACTTGGCCGTCCTCATGACGGCAGAGCAAGGCAAGCCGCTGGCCGAGGCCCGCGGCGAAGTCGCCTATGCGGCCTCGTTCATCGAATGGTTCGCCGAAGAAGGCAAGCGCCTCTACGGCGAGATCATCCCCGGGCATCAGCCCGACAAGCGCATCGTGGTGTTGCGCCAGCCGGTGGGCGTCGTCGCTGCCATCACGCCGTGGAACTTCCCGGCCGCCATGATCACACGCAAGGCTGGCCCGGCCCTCGCCGCCGGCTGCCCCATCATCGTCAAACCCGACCCGCAGACGCCGTATTCAGCACTGGCCATGGCCGTGCTGGCCGAACGCGCTGGTCTGCCAAAGGGCCTGCTGAGTGTGGTTACCGGCTCGGCCACCGAGATTGGTGGCGAGATGACCTCGAACCCCACCGTGCGCAAGGTCACCTTCACCGGCTCCACCGCCGTGGGCATCAAGCTGATGACCCAGAGCGCGCCGCAACTGAAGAAGCTGTCGCTCGAACTCGGCGGCAATGCACCCTTCATCGTCTTCGATGACGGCGATCTCGACGCCGCCGTGCAAGGCGCCATGGCCAGCAAGTACCGCAACACGGGGCAAACCTGCGTTTGCGCCAACCGCTTGCTGGTGCAGGCCGGCGTCTACGATGCCTTCACGGAAAAGCTCGCGGCGGCAGTGCGCGGCCTGCGCGTGGGCGATGGCTTGGCCGGCCCCACCGACCAGGGCCCGCTCATCAACGAGAAGGCCGTGGCAAAAGTGGAAGAGCATGTGGCGGACGCCGTCGCCAAAGGCGCCACGGTCGTGTTGGGCGGCAAGCGCCACGCGTTGGGGGGCACCTACTACGAACCAACCATCCTCGCGAATGTCACGCCCAATATGCTCGTGGCCCGCGAAGAAACCTTCGGCCCGTTGGCGCCGCTGTTCCGTTTCGAAACGGAAGCCGAGGCCATCGCCATGGCCAACGACACCGAGTTCGGTTTGGCGGCCTACTTCTACACCCGCGACCTCGCTCGCTCGTGGCGGGTTTCGGAAGCCTTGGAGTACGGCATCGTCGGGCTGAACACCGGCATCATCTCCACCGAGGTAGCGCCGTTCGGTGGCATGAAGGCATCAGGCTTCGGCCGCGAAGGTTCGCGCCACGGCATCCTCGACTACACCGAATTGAAGTACGTCTGCATGGGTGGCATTACACCGTGACTCCTCCTGACCGCGCCGCGCACCCAGCGGCGCGGCGTATGCATCTAGCGCTGAGCGACCGCGCCCTCATTCTGCTGCTAGCACCACTCACGGCACTGGGTGCCATGTCGCAGAACATGTTCGTTCCGGTGCTGCCTTTGCTGCGGGCAGAACTGGGCTTGACCATCGCCCAAGCCAACACCACCGGCAGCTTCGCGTTGGCTTCATTCGCGTTTGGTCTGCTGTTCGGCGGCATGCTTTCTGACCGTCTTGGTCGCCGCCCCGTCATGCTCGCGGGCAACTGCGTGTTCGTGCTCGGCAGCATCGGTTGCGCGTTAGCGCCATCGTTGGGTTGGCTGGTCGCAGCGCGTATCGTTCAAGCACTCGGCAGCTCCGTGTGCATGGTCACCACGCGAGCCATCATCGGCGATGTTTATCCGCGTGAAAGCATGGCGCGCATGCTGGCCTTCCTCACCATGGTCATGGTGATTGCGCCCACGCTGTCGCCTATCGTCGGTGGCGTCATCGGTGA
>CALPVO020000027.1 GCA_943327025.2 Janthinobacterium lividum | reverse complement strand
TGAAAGAAAACGCAGCGTTCCAACCCACGACCCGGCAACCCAAGACATTTCCCCTGCGCCCCCTCTTTCCGTGGCTAGTCCCTTTGGCCGGGCTGCTGACGTTTGCCTTTGCGTACCCGGCTCACGCTGCCACGCCATCGCAAGTACTGGCCGCCACCACAGCCGCAGACTGGCGAGCACCCGCAGCGGACGAAACCTTGCTGATGGAACTTGCCGGCGGCCGCAAGGTAGTCATTGAACTGGCGACGCCCTTCGTGCCACGACACGCCAAACGCATCGCTACCCTCACGCGTGCGCACTGGTATGACGGCCTCGCCATCGTGCGCGTGCAAGACAACTACGTAACGCAGTGGGGCGACGCGGATGGCACGCACCCTTTGCCTAGCGGCATTACCCAGATGCTGACCGCCGAGTTCTCCCAGCCAGCCATGCCTCTTGGCGTGACGTTCAAAAAACTTCCCGACCGCGATGCCTACGCGAACCGAGTGGGCTTCGCCTCCGGCTGGCCAGTAGCCATGGAAAAACCCAATGGCCCGGTTTGGATGACGCACTGTTACGGCATGGTGGGTGCCGGACGTGATGCCGAAGCGGACAGTGGCGGCGCGGGCGAGTTGTATGCCGTCATCGGCCACGGCCCACGACATCTGGACCTGAACATTACTTTGGTAGGGCGTGTGCTCTTGGGCATGGAGCACCTCGCTGCCTTGCCCCGCGGTACCGAAGCCTTGGGCTTCTACAAAACCGCTGCCGAGCGCACCGCTATCGTTTCCGCGCGAATGCTGGACGAGCTTCCGGCTGAGCAACGACCGGCGGTGGAAGTCCTGCGCACCGAAAGCGCGGCATACCAAGCTTGGCTGGAAGCGCGCCGCAACCGCAAAGACGACTGGTACTTGCACGGTGCCGGGCACATCGACTTGTGCAACGCGCTGCCGCCGGTACGCGTGAAGTAACGCCGCTATCGTGGGTGGATTTTGTAGGCGCTGATACCTGGGCTGATTTTGCGGGCACTGACGACCCGCAACGCGCCTCAGTCCCGGTAACTGGGGTCTTCGCGGTCGAGCCCCGTTTTCAAGTCACGGAAGTGAGCGTAGGCGCTCTCTCTGAAATCTTCCCAGGCCACGGCTGTGCGCTCCGCCACCTCATCAGACAGCACGGCCAGAGACTGCCCACTGGCGTAAGCCAGCATGAGCGTCTTGGCCGCGCGCTCGAGGAAATAGAGTTCCTCGAAAGCCTCGGCCACGGTAGGGCCAGTGACCAACACGCCATGGTTGCCCATGAGCATGCTGCGATTGTCGCCCAAGGCAGCCGCTAGCCTTTGCCCTTCCGCCTCGTTGTCCGCCAAGCCGGTAAAGCCGGCGTCGTAGGCCAGACGGTTGAAGTACCGGGCAGTGTTCTGTTCGATTGGCAGCAAAGTAGGGTTCTTGAGCGTGGCCAACGCCGTCGCGTACGGCGGATGCACATGCAAGACGCAACGCGCATGGGGTACCAAACGGTGCAACTGTCCGTGGATGCACCAAGCGGTGGAGTCGGGAGCGTCGGGCCGCGAAAGCGTGGCCGGGTCGTTGCTGTCCACCAGCAGTAAATCGGAGGCCCGAATGAGCGAGAAGTGCCGCCACTTCGGGTTGAGCAAAAACTGGTGCCCATCCGCCGATATCGCGAGGCTGAAGTGGTTACCCACCGACTCATGCCAGTCCATTGTCACGGCAAGCCGAAAAGCGGCTGCGAGGTCGATGCGCAGAGTGTTGACTGACATGCGGACTCTCCACAAACAACAACGCCGGCTTGCGCCGGCGTTAGAAGTATTCGAATTGGTCGGGGCGATAGGATTTGAACCTACGACCCCTTGCACCCCATGCAAGTGCGCTACCAGGCTGCGCCACGCCCCGACCGAGCGAAGAATAATACCTTACCGACGCAGCAAGCGCAGCACTTCCTCAAGTTCGGTACGCAACTGGCGAACAATCTGCTGGCTCTGCGATTGGTCGTCGCGGGCCTCTTCGCCTTCCAGCCGCTGCCGGGCGCCACCGATGGTGAAGCCTTGGTCGTATAGCAAGCCACGAATCTGGCGAATGACGAGAACGTCTTGTCGCTGGTAATAACGGCGGTTGCCACGACGCTTCACGGGCTTCAGCTGGGGAAATTCTTGTTCCCAATAGCGCAGCACGTGCGGCTTCACCGCGCAGAGATCGCTCACCTCACCGATGGTGAAATAGCGCTTCCCCGGGATAGCCGGCAGTTCGTGGTTATGACTCGGTTCCAACATAGGCTTCGACCCTCGCCTTCAGCTTCTGCCCCGGACGGAACGTGACCACGCGACGGGCGGTGATGGGAATCTCCTCGCCTGTCTTGGGGTTGCGCCCGGGACGCTGGTTTTTATCACGCAGATCGAAATTGCCGAAGCCGGACAATTTCACCTGCTCCCCCGTCGACAGGGCAGTACGGATTTCCTCGAAAAACAGGTCCACCAATTCGCGGGCCTCGCGCTTGTTCAGCCCGAGTTGGTCGAAGAGCGCCTCGGCCATTTCGGCCTTTGTCAGCGCATTGGCATCTTGGATGTTTGTCATTCGCGAAGTTCCGCACCGGCTTGTTGTTTCAGCCGTTCGATCACCGTGGAGACCGTCGATTCCACGTCGTCGTCCGTCAACGTCCTCGAAGTGTCTTGCAAAACGAGCGCCAAGGCAACGCTTTTAAAGCCTTTTTTCACGCCTTGACCACGGTAAATATCGAATACCGTGACGCTCTGCAGGAATCCCCGTGCGGCAACCTTAACATGGGACAGGAGCGTTTCCATAGCCACGCCCTCCTCCACGACCAGTGCCAAGTCACGGCGAACCGCCGGAAAGCGTGAAATTTCCCGGTAATGTGGCAGTTCTGCGTCAAGGAGTGCGCCCAAGTCCAGTTCGAACAACAACGGCGCTGCCGTCAGTGAAAGTTCTTTCTGCAGACGCGGGTGCAACTCTCCGAGCCAACCAATTGGTTTGCCTGCCTTTTCAATGCGCGCACTACGCCCCGGGTGCAGACAAGGCAAAGCCGCTGGGACAAATTGCAGGGCACTGATGTCAGCCGACTGTAACAAACAGCCCGCCGCCAGCACGGCCTCAACATCCCCCTTCAGGTCGAAGAAGTCAGCCACGCGGGCCTTATCAGCCCACTGCTCTGGGGCCACTTCACCCGCGAGCAAACCGGCGAGTGAGGGAATTTCTACCAAGGCACCGGTGGTCATATCGAACCGTGAACCCATCTCGAACAAGCGAGCATTCGCTTGCTGGCGACTCTGGTTCTCTTTCAGGGCCCTGATGAGACCCGGCCACAAGCTCACCCGCATCTGAGCGAGGTCAGCAGAGATGGGGTTGGCCAAGGTGAGCGCTGCCGTTCCAGGAAACAACGTCGCCTGCAGACCCGGCTCCACGAAACTGTAAGTAATGGCCTCTTGGTACCCAAGGTCCACCAAGCGGTTCATCAGGCGCTCGCGGGGCAGTCGCCGCTCCGAGAGGGCCGGCAGCACCTGCGGCACCGGGGCGTCCTGCTCGGGGATGGCGTCGTAGCCAAACACGCGCGCGACTTCCTCTATCAGGTCTTCCTCGATGGCCACGTCGAAACGCCAGCTCGGCGGCTCTACGTGCCAACCATCGCTGCTGCTGGCCACTTGCATGCCCAAGGCCACGAGGATGGCTTCGACGCGTTCGGCAGGCACCGCGATACCGAGGACACGGTCGAGGCGCGTCCGGCGAAGGACCACCGGCGCGCGCAAGGGCAGCTTCGCCGCCTCTTCCGCCGCGACGACGGGGCCCGCAGCGCCCCCGCAAATCTCGAGCAACAGCGCCGAAGCGCGCTCCATGGCAGCCGCCTGCAGGGCCGGGTCCACGCCGCGCTCGAAGCGCTGCGAGGCGTCCGTATGCAGCCCATGACGGCGGGCGCGGCCGGCAATGGCATTCGGGGCGAACCAAGCCACTTCCAGGAAGACGTTAGTGGTTTCGCCCGGCAGGATGCCTGAGCGGTCGCCGCCCATGACACCGGCCAAACCGACCGGACCGCTGGCATCGGCGATGACGAGTTCGTCGGCGGCCAGCGAAATCTCGCTGCCATCGAGCAACACGAGCTTTTCAGCCGCCGCCGCCCAACGCACCTCAATGCCGCCAGACAAGCGACTGAGGTCGTAGGCATGCATGGGCTGGCCGAGCTCGAGCATGACGTAGTTGGTCACGTCTACGGTCGGGCTGATAGCGCGCACGCCAGCACGGCGCAGCCGTTCTATCATCCAGCCCGGCGTGACGGCCGCCGGGTTCAGGTCTTTCAGTACCCGCCCGAGGAACCGCGGACAGGCCTCTGGTGCCCTGAGCGATACCGGGAAAGTATCGGCATGGACCGCAGCCACAGCCGCCGGCTGATGCGAGCACAAAGGCTTGTCGAGCAGCACGGCGACTTCGCGCGACACACCACGCACCGAAAGCGCATCGCCACGGTTCGGCGTGAGATTCAGTTCTAGGATCACATCGTCCAGGTCCAACGCTTCGCGGAAGCTCTGACCGGCAGCCAGCGTGGCTGGCAACTCCATCAGACCGGTGCGCTCGGTGGACAGGCCGAGTTCCGAAGCACTGCAAAGCATGCCGTGGCTGTCGACGCCGCGTAGCTTGGCTTGCTTGATGTTCATGCCACCGGGCAGCACAGCGCCTACCGTGGCGAATGGCACCTTGATGCCGACGCGGGCATTCGGGGCACCGCACACCACCTGCACGGGTTCGACCCCAGCGGAAACCTGACACACGCGCAGTTTGTCGGCATTCGGGTGCTGCTCGGCGGAAAGGATTTCACCCACCACGACGCCGCTGAACGCGGGTGCCGCAGATGCAAGGCCTTCGAGTTCGAAACCGGCTAGCGTGAGCCGTTGGCCGAGCGTGGCGGCGTCGCAGCCGGGCTCTACCCATTCGCGCAACCAGGACAGGGAGATCTTCATGGGTTAGCCCCGGTTGAACTGGCGCAAGAAGCGCAGGTCGTTTTCGAAGAAGAGGCGCAAGTCGTTGACGCCATAACGCAGCATGGTCAAACGTTCGATGCCCATGCCAAAGGCATAGCCTGTGTAACGCTCGGCATCGATGCCACAAGACCGGAGCACGTTCGGATGCACCATGCCGCAACCCAACACCTCAAGCCAGCCAGTCTGCTTGCAGACGCGGCACCCCGCGCCACTGCAGAACACACACTGGCAGTCCACTTCTGCCGAAGGCTCCGTGAACGGAAAATAGGAAGGGCGCAAACGAATGGCTAAATCGCGCTCGAAAAAGCGTTCGAGAAAACGGTGAAGAATGGCTTTGAGATGACCAAAGTTCACGCCTTCATCGACGAGCAAGCCTTCCACCTGATGGAACATAGGTGTGTGGGTTTGGTCGGAGTCGCAGCGGTAAACGCGGCCTGGCGCAATAACGCGCACCGGCGGTTCGCCGGCGGCCTGCATGGCGCGAACTTGCACTGGCGAGGTGTGCGTGCGCAGCAAACGCCCGTCGGGGAAATAGAACGTGTCGTGCATGGCACGCGCGGGGTGGTTTGAGGGGATGTTCAAAGCCTCGAAATTGTGGAAGTCGTCCTCCACCTCGGGGCCTTCCGCCACGGCAAACCCGGCTTCGCGGAACAGTTGCTCGATACGCTGGCGCGTACGCGTGACCGGGTGCAGCCCACCTACTCCGCGGCCCCGGCCGGGCTGCGTGACGTCCACCGAACCCGCAGCGAGTTCAGCGGCCACGGCCGCTTCCTCGAGCACGGCTTTACGCGCTTCCAAGGCTGCCTGAACGGCTTCCTTGGCTACGTTGATGCTGGCACCGGCTGCCTTGCGCTCTTCCGGCGGGAGGCCACCCAATAGCTTCAGCTGCTCGGTAATCTCGCCCTTCTTGCCGAGCAAACGGACGCGAATGGCATCGAGGCCAGCGAGATCTGCGCTCGCGGCGATTTCCACGCCAGCGGCCAGAACCAAATTGTCGAGGTCGCTCAAACGACTGCTCCCTGAACGAAAAAATCCCCGGGGCCACAGGGGCCGCCGGGGACTTGGAGTGGCACCTTAACAGCCGCCCAGCAAAGCCGGGCGACCTACGGGCGCCACGACATCAGGCCGCCAGCGCCGCCTTCGCCTGAGCGACGACGGCTGCAAACGCCGCGGGCTCGTGCACCGCGAGGTCCGCCAGCGCCTTGCGGTCGATGGTAACGCCAGCCTTGTTCAGGCCGTTGATGAGACGGCTGTACGACAGGCCGTGCTCGCGCGCGGCAGCGTTCAGACGCTGGATCCAGAGGGCGCGGTACTGGCGCTTCTTCAGGCGGCGCCCGATGTACGCGTACTGGCCGGCCTTGATGACGGCCTGCTTGGCAACGCGGAAAACCTTGCGGCGCGCGTTGTAGTAGCCCTTGGCCTTCTTCAGGATCTTCTTGTGACGACGGTGGGCGATTACGCCACGTTTGACTCGTGCCATGTCTTAATACCTCAACGAATTTTTAGGGAAAGCGCCGAATCAGGCGTGGGGCAGCAGTTGCGTCAAACGGCCGAGATCGCTTTCGCTGACCATCATGCCGGTACGCAGCTGGCGCTTACGCTTGCTGGGCTTCTTCGTGAGGATGTGACGGCGGTGCGACTGACCGCGCTTGAATCCATTGGCCGTCTTGCGGAAGCGCTTGGCTGCCGCACGGTTCGTCTTCAGCTTAGGCATTGACTTACTCTCCACTTCTTTGCCCTTTCACACCACCTTGCGGCGGGCTGGGGGCGGGCCGACCGGGACACGTGCCCCGACCGGATGAAAACTTGACGTTCGTTACCGCTTCTTCGGGCCGAACATCATCACTACCTGGCGACCTTCCATCATCGGGTTCTGTTCGACAGTACCGATTTCAGCGAGGTCCTTCACCAAACGGTCCAGCATGCGCCGGCCGACTTCCTGGTGTGCCATTTCGCGACCACGGAAGCGCAAGGTGATTTTCGCCTTGTCGCCTTCCTCAAGGAACCGCATGAGAGCCCGGAGCTTCACTTGGTAGTCGTTCTCGTCCGTACCCGGGCGGAACTTCACTTCCTTGATTTGGATCTGCTTCGTCTTGCGCTTCGCGGCGTTGGCCTTCTTGTTCTGTTCGAACAGGAACTTGCCGAAGTCCATGATGCGCACGACAGGCGGTTCCGCCATCGGCGAGACCTCTACGAGGTCCAACTCCTGCGACGTTGCCATGAACAGGGCATCGCTGCGGGTCATCACACCGGCCTGACTACCGTCTGCTGCGATTACGCGCAACGTGGGCGACAGGATCTCTTCATTGCGCCGGACGCGCTTCGTGGTAGCGATAAATCATTCCTCCAAAACAGCGTGGCCGCGGGCAGCGGCGTCGGCAAGGATGAACTGTGCAGCCGCTTCCAGCGACATGACACCAAGATCCTTGCCGGCCCGCGTGCGCACGGCCACCGAGCGGGACTCGCTTTCGCGGTCCCCCGCTACCAACAGGAACGGAACCCGTTGGAGCGTGTGTTCGCGAATCTTAAAGCCGATCTTCTCATTTCGCAAGTCAGGCTCGGCCCGAACCCCCTGATTTTTCAGGAATTCGGTCACTTCGGTCACAAATGGCGCCTGCCGATCGGTGATATTCAGGACCGCCGCCTGCACCGGCGCGAGCCAGGTAGGCAGCTTGCCGGCGTAGTTTTCGATGAGAATGCCGATGAAACGCTCGAAAGAGCCAAGGATGGCGCGGTGCAGCATGACCGGCCGGTGCTTGGCGCCGTCCTCGGCCACGTACTCTGCCCCAAGGCGCTCTGGCAGGACGAAGTCGACCTGCAAGGTGCCGCACTGCCAGTCGCGCCCGATGGCGTCGCGCAGGACAAACTCGAGCTTAGGGCCGTAGAACGCACCCTCCCCCGGGTTCAGGGTGTACTCGAGGCCCGCGGCCTCCACGGCGGTCTTCAGGGCCGCCTCGGCGCGGTCCCAGGTGTCATCCGAACCGGCGCGCTTGGCGGGACGGTCCGAGAACTTCACGTGAACGCCCTTGAACCCGAAGTCCGCGTAGATTTCGCGGAGCAGGTTGCAGAACGCCACCGTCTCGCTGTTGATCTGGTCCGGCGTACAAAAGATGTGCGCATCGT
Source organism: Janthinobacterium lividum (assembly GCA_943327025.2). GTDB lineage: Bacteria > Pseudomonadota > Gammaproteobacteria > Steroidobacterales > Steroidobacteraceae > CAIOHZ01. The sequence goes on along the minus strand of CALPVO020000027.1, from coordinate 5,268 downwards.
CCTGCGTGAACGCGCGCACGCGCATGAGCCCATGCAACGCGCCACTGGGCTCGTTCCGGTGACAGGAACCAAACTCCGCAACGCGCAACGGCAGGTCGCGATAGCTCTTCAAGCCCTGCTTGTAGATGAGCACGTGGCCCGGGCAGTTCATGGGCTTCACCGCCAACATGCGCTCTTCGCTTTCGGCGATGAACATGTGCTCGCGGTAGTTATCCCAGTGGCCGGTCTTTTCCCACAACACACGGTCCACCAGTTGCGGCGTCTTCACCTCCTGGTAACCGGCATGCTCGAGTTTGTCGCGCATGTAACGTTCAATGGAACGCCACAGGTGCCAGCCCTTCGGGTGCCAGAACACGCTGCCCACCGCCTCTTCTTGCTGGTGGAACAGCCCCAATTCGCGGCCGAGGCGACGATGGTCGCGCTTTTCCGCCTCTTCGAGACGTGTGAGGTAGGCCTTCAGTTCTTCGTCCGTGCGCCAAGCCGTGCCGTAAATACGCTGCAGCATTTCGTTCTTGGCATCGCCGCGCCAGTAGGCACCGGCCACCTTCATGAGCTTGAAGGCCTTGAGCTTCGAGGTGCGCGGCACGTGCGGACCACGACACAAGTCGAACCACGTGCCCTGTCCGTACAGCGAAACATCTTCGCCGGCCGGAATAGAGTCGATGATTTGCGCTTTGTAGTGCTCGCCCATGCCTTTAAACAAGGTAATGGCTTCGTCGCGGGGAATGACGCGGCGCTGCACTTCCAGATCGGCCTTGGCCAATTCCTTCATCTTGGCCTCGATCTTCTCGAGGTCCTCCGGATGGAACGGGCGTTCGAAGGCGAAGTCGTAGTAGAAGCCATCGTCGACTACGGGACCGATGGTGACCTGCGCCGACGGGTACAGCGCCTGCACGGCTTGAGCCAGCAAGTGCGCCGTGGAATGACGAATGACTTCCAAAGCTTCCGGGCTCTTGTCCGTGACAATCGCCAACTGCGCATCTGCTGCAAGAGTGTGGCTGGTATCAACGAGTTTGCCGTCAACCACGCCGGCCAACGCCGCCTTCGCCAGGCCCGCGCCAATGGACGCGGCCACCTGAGCGACCGTTACGGGTTGATCGAAGCTGCGCTGGCTGCCGTCGGGCAGCGTGATGATGGGCATGGCAAGTCCTGCGCGGAAAGGCGAATACAACGGCGCATTATCGCACAACGCGCGGGAAGGTTCGGGTAGCCTCGGGCCAGCGAGCGGCCGTGAACAACCGCCCGAACTCCAGCAGCGAATCGACGTTATGGGCAGACAACCGCCGCGTGGCGAACCGTTCCAGTGCCGCCGCGCCGCCCGCCAAAGGCTGATAAGTAGCGCTGCGCAGCAGTGGATTCACCCAAACCAGTTCGCGACAGTTCAAGCGTAGCCGACGCAATTGCTCAGCCAAAAGTGCGGGACCCTCGCGCTCGAGACCATCGGTCAGTAGCAATACCCAAGCGCCCCGCCCCAAGACACGCCGCGACCAGTCGCCGTTGAACTCCTCCAGGGCTGCACCGAGGCGCGTACCGCTATCCCAATCCTTCACGAGGCGGGACACCTTGGCCAAAGCAGTGTCCGGATCGGGCGTCTCCAAGGCACGCGTCAAGCGGGTCAAGCGCGTCGCAAAGGCGAACGTCTCGACGCGTGAGCCGCGGCGAGATAACAGGTGTGCGTATTGCAGAAACATCCGTGCATAGACCGCCATCGAGCCGGACACATCCACCAGCAAGACCCAATCCCGAGGGCGGCGTTGACGTCCTTGCAGGGGTACCTTTGCCTCGAGTCCCCTTGCCAACGCCCCGAGCCAGCGGCGTCGGTCCGGCCGATGGCCCGAGACGGAAGACTCGAAACGCCTGGTAAGTTGCGTGGCCGCAGGAAGAAACGGCGTGGCTAACAACCGGCGTGCTGCCGCCAGTTCTGCTGCGCCCATCTGCTCGAAATCCTTGCGCGCGAGTAGTTCCTCCACCGAGGCCGTGCCAGTCGCCTCCAAGAGCGTTTGATCCGGCCGTTGCACGCTCGGTACCGGCCCCGTGGCGAGCAAGGCCTCGGCCAAGCGGCGCATCGCGGGCGGCGGCGGCGTCTCCCCGGAACGCGGCAGTACTTTTTCACTAGCAGGGTCTGGCACTTCGGCGTGCGGATAAAAGGCCAGAAACAGCCAATCGAACAGTTCGAAGTCGGCGGGGTCGGTCACGAGGCAAGCACGGAGAGCGGCCCACACATCGCGACGACGGCGCACATCCAGTTCGGCGAGGGCTTGAGCGGCCAGCAAAGTGGCGCCAGTACCGACGCGCACACCACCGGCGCGCAAGCCCTTCACCAACGTGACTAACCCGGACGGCAACGTCCTGCCGTCACCTTCCGCTGTGTCGATCACGCGGATGCAGGGCCCGAGACTGACTCAATGGGCGGAGGGGCTGCCCGCACCAAAGCCAAGTCTTCCTGATACTTGAGCAACACGCCGAGCGTTTCGTCCGCCACCTCACGCGTCAGCGCGTGCTCACCCAAAGCCACGATAGCGCGGGCCCACTCAATGCTCTCGGCGATGCCGGGCGGCTTCATCAATTTCAGTTGGCGCAGCGCTTGCACCCAGCCGACAATCTGCCGCGCCAGACGTTCGCCAGATTCGGGGGCACGCAAGCGCAAGATCTGCAGTTCACGTGCGGCATCGGGGTAACCCAGCCAGTGGTACAAGCAACGTCGCTTCAACGCATCGTGTACTTCACGGGTGCGGTTGGAAGTGAGCAAGACAATGGGCGGTTGTTCCGCACGGAAGGTACCGAGTTCCGGCACCGTCACTTGGAAGTCCGCGAGCATCTCGAGGAGGTAAGCCTCGAATGGCTCATCAGCGCGGTCCACTTCATCGATGAGCAGCACCGGTGGACCATTGGGCCCCGGCTCCAAGGCCTGCAACAGCGGGCGTTTCAGCAAGAACCGCTCGCTGAACACCTCGGCTGCCAGTTGCTCTCGGGATTCCCCAGAATGAGCTGCCTCCGCCAGCTTCAATTCCATGACCTGCCGGAGGTAGTTCCACTCGTAAACGGCAGCGGTGGAATCCAGGCCCTCGTAGCACTGCAAACGGATGAGTTTGCGACCCAACCCAGCGGCCAAGGCCTTTGCTATCTCGGTCTTGCCAACACCCGCGTCCCCTTCTAGGAACAGCGGACGCCCAAGGCGCAAGGCGAGAAACACCACCACCGCGAGACTGCGGTCGGCGAGGTAGTTCTCCCCGGACAGTAGCGCCCGGGTGGCATCAACCGACGACGGCAGGGCACTGCCAGTCGCAGTGGACATCAACGGCCCTGGGCCTGCGCCACCGCGCGCGCCGCCATGACGGACACCAGATGCGCCCGGTACTCCGCCGTTCCATGCAGGTCCTGGTTCAAGCCGTCGGCGGGCACCGTGAGGCCTTCCAGTGCAGCGGGTACGAAACTGGCGGCTAGCGCCTGCTCGAAAGCCGGCAGGCGGAAGACACAAGGACCAGCACCGGTGACCACGACGCGGACATCACGCCCTGCCTGCACCACCATGACGCCCACCATGGCGTAACGCGAGGCAGGGCTCGGAAACTTCACGTAGGCGGCACGATGGACGATGGGAAAGCTGATACGTAGGACCAGCTCACCCGGCTGCAAGGCCGTCGAGAACAGGCCAGTGAAAAACGCGGCGGCGGGAATTTCGCGACGATCGGTGATGATGGTGGCATCGAAGCCCACCACGGCCGCCGGATAGTCGGCGGACGGATCGTTGTTGGCGATGGAGCCGCCGATGGTGCCGCGGTTGCGCACCAACGGGTCACCAATGCCGCCAGCCAAATCGGCGAGCGCCGGAATCTTGGCGCGAACCACTGCAGAACTGGCCACATCGATGTGGCGCGTCATGGCACCAATGACGAGACGACCACCCACCTCTTCAATGCCAGCGATACCCGGAATACCGGCCAGATCGACCAACTGGTCGGGCCGGGCGAGCCGCAGTTTCAGGGAAGGCAGCAAGGTCATGCCGCCAGCAAGGAAATTGCCGCCCGGAACCGCCTGAACAGCTTCGGCAACCGAACCGGCACGAACATAGTTAAAAGCGTACATGGCGCTTGGCTCCTGTAAGGCTCAGGTAAGGATCAGGCCGAAGCGGAGGCTGCAGGAGCCTCACGCAGGGCAACCGCCGCCTCAGCGACGGCACGGACGATGTTCTGGTACCCAGTGCACCGGCAAATATTCCCCTCGAGGCCTTCCCGAATTTCGTGTTCGGTGGGATTGGGGTTGCGGCGCAGCAGGTCGACGGTGGTCATGATCATGCCGGGAGTGCAATAGCCGCACTGCAAGCCGTGGCAATTACGGAAGGCTGCCTGCACCGGATGCAGCTGCTCGCCATGTGCCAGCCCTTCGATGGTGGTCACCTTCGCACCGGCGGCTTGCACCGCGAGCATGGTGCAGCTTTTCACCGCGCGACCATCCACATGCACCACGCAGGCACCGCACTGGCTGGTATCGCAGCCCACATGCGTGCCGGTTAGACGTAGTTCACGTCGCAGCAATTCCACCAGCAGGGTACGCGGGTCCAGCTCTAGACTGACTGCGCGACCGTTGACTTCCAGCGCCACCGACACGGACATCACGTATCCCCCAATAAATTCGAAAGAGTTCGACAAAGACGCGGCTTTAGTGCCGCGACAGATAGTAAACAACCGTCAGGACAACGGCTACTCCCAGCGCCCACTTGAGCGAGCCCCAGTCTGTCCCAGTCGCCGCCGATGCGCCAGTGCTTGCTGTACCGTCGGCGGCAGCCCCGTCCGCTTCTGCAGCCACGGGAGCGTTCGCGCTCTCGAGACGGGCCGATAGCGTAGCGAAAAACTGGTCCGCGAGTTGGCGGGAGGCAGCCTCGACCAAGCGGGAACCCACTTGTGCCAGTTTGCCACCTAGGCCCAGTTCCGCGGTGTAGGTGAGCACAGTGAAACCCTGATCTTCGACCAGGTCGACGCGCGCGGACCCTTTACCGAAGCCGGTCGGCCCCTTGCCTTCACCGGTCAAGCGGTAACCATTCGGCGGATCCATCTCCGAAAGCGAGATGCGGGTGGCGAAAGTGGACCGAATGGGCCCGAGCTGCGCCAGAATTTTCGCCTCGATTTCGCTGTCGGACAGCCGGTTCATCGACTCCCAGCCAGGAATGCAGGCCTGCAGCGTCGCCGTATCGTTCAACGCATCCCACACGGCCGCGCGCGGCGCCGCAATCCTGTATTCACCCCGAATCGACATTGCAGCGGCTCCACG
>CALPVO020000026.1 GCA_943327025.2 Janthinobacterium lividum | reverse complement strand
CGCGAGACGCTGCGCTCGTTTTCCGCTGACAAGCGAACGTCTGCCACTTCACCCAAGCGCACCAAGTGGCCGTCCGCACCACGCCCGATAACCAGCAAGCCAAAGTCCTGCGCATTGTTGTAGCCGGTATCCGCGCGCAGGGTGAATTCTCGCTGCAGGCCTTCCAGACGACCGGCAGGGGCTTGCACGTTCTCGCGCCGCAGCGCATTTTCGATATCCACGACGGTCAAACCGCGTGCCGCGAGCGCCACCCGGTCAATCCAGATGCGCATGGCGTAGCGCCGCGCACCATTCAATTCCACCAGCGACACACCCGGCGCTGCCGACAGCCGGTCCTTGAGATTTCGTTCGGCGAAATCGGTCAGCTCGAGCGTATTCATGCTCTCGCTTTCCAAATTCAGATACATCACCGGTTCGGCATTCGCTTCGCTCTTGGCGACTTCCGGCGGGTCCACTTCAGTGGGCAACTGGCTCACCACCCGCGAGATTCGGTCGCGGATATCGTTCACCGCCTCCTCGACATTGCGATCGAGAGAGAACTCAATATTGATACTTGAGCGCTCATCGCGGCTGGTGGATTTCAGCTTGTCGATCCCCTCCACGCCAGCGATACGGTCCTCGATGACTTGCGTCACCTTGTTTTCCACCACCTGGGCAGAAGCGCCACGATAAGTGGCTTGCACGGAAACCACCGGCGGGTCGATGTCGGGCAGTTCGCGTACCGCGAGCCGTGACATGGACACCAGCCCGACGATGACCAGCAAAGCGCTGAGCACCATGGCGAATACGGGACGACGAATGGAGAGTTCCGAGAGGCGCACGCTTGGGGTTTCCTGCAGCAAGCCGCGGCTAGCGGGCCGCGGGCCGCGTTTCACGGACGGGCGCACCAGGCCGCAGCCGCAGCGTGCCTTCAGTGACGATCTTCTCACCAGCCACCAGACCGGAACCGATGACCACTTCACCCGGCAGTCGACCACGCAACGTGATCCGGCGCTTTTCGACCTTGCCATCCTTCACGACGTACACGTACAACTCCCCTTGCTCGGGAACCAGCGCTTGCTCGGGAATAATCAGCGCCGCCGCGCTGGGCCCGGAGAGGTGCAGTGTCAGCAGCATGCCCGGCTTCAACGCGTCATCTGCGTTGCTTAGGCGCGCTCGCGCAGTGAACGAACGCGTTACCGGATCGACGCGGGAGTCGACACTTTCCACTTTGGCGCGGAAGATGCGGTCAGGCCAAGCGATGCTGCCAGCCTCCACCGCCAAACCGGCATGCACCGCGCCTAGCAACGCCTCGGGCAACGTAAAGTCCAGCCGCAGGCTACTGGTGTCATCCAGTGTCGTGATGACCATGCCGGGCGTGACCAGCGCCCCAAGACTGACGCGCCGCAGACCCGTACGCCCAGCAAATGGCGCGCGGATGAGCGTGTCTTCGAGGCGCGCCCGAGCCGAAGCAACCCGCGCCTCATTAGCCTTCAATGTGGCTTCTATCTGCTCCAATTGCGCCGCGGACAACACCCGCGCTGTGGCCAGTTCGCGGCTACGACGGTATTGACTGCGACTCTCTGCCTGAGCGGCTTCTGCCGCAGCCAAGTCCGCGCGTACTTGCGCGCTATCCATTTCCACCAACACCGTACCGCGGGCGACACGCGCACCTTCACGGAAATGAATGGCAGTGACGAGATTGGCGGTCTTGGGCGTCAGGTCGACGGCCTCCGCAGCGCGAGTCGTGCCCAAGGCTTCGACCGAGTCGCTGGTTTCGCGCGCCGCGACTGTGGCCGTCACGACCGCTATTGGACCCTTGGAGCCACCACCCGGCCTACTCCCTTGACCACCGGCAGCGTCTTGCCCGCCGTTACAAGCGGCAAGGGGCAGCAGCAATAGCAACGACGCCAAGCGTCCACGGGCAAACATCAGAAATAGAAACGCATCAGCACTTCGGCGATGACCGCCGGCTTGCTGCTGCCTTCCACCTCAAGCGTGAACTGCTCCGTCAACTGCAGACCACCGCTCACTTCCTCGACACCCACCACAGCGAAGCGCCCACGCACGCGCGTACCTGCTTTCACCGCGTTGGTGAAACGTAGTTTGTTGATGCCGTAGTTGATGACCTGACGCACACCCGGAAACATGGGCTTGCCTTCTTCCACGATGCCGCGCAGTGCGGGGTAGAGCGACAACGACAAATAGCCGTGGGCGATGGTAGCCTTCCACGGCGACTCCATAGCCGCCCGGGCCGGGTCGGTGTGAATCCACTGGTGGTCCCCGGTGGCTTCGGCGAACGCCTGAATGCGCGCTTGGTCCACTTCAAGCCAGTCGCTGACGTGGATTTCCTGACCGGTCTGGGCACGCAGGGTTTCAAGGGCGGCTTGCAAGGACATCGGGGTCTCCATTAATGACCGCTAATGATAACGCTTGTTGCCAGCGACGGGTTGACCGGGAGGCCAACCCGATTTTTGTTGCATCGCAACCGGAAAGCCTCTCGAAAGAAACGATAAAGCATCCAAAAAAGCGATTTAAATAGTTCACAACATACTGATTTTCAACAATTTAAGGATTATCTAAGGTCGCTTATCTGGTCTTGCGGAAATTCTTGTTGCGTTGCAAAATACATGCGCTATCATGAAAACCACGCCGTTACTGTAACCACCGTCGGCCGGCCCACCCCGCAGCCGTGATCGTCGGGGGCCTAGCCGCCGAAGGAGCCGCGCCATGAACTTCCAGCCTGCCGATTTCCAGAGCTTCGTCGACGCCAGCACGCGCGCAATGGCGCCACTGGCCGAACTCAACTCCCTTACCGCCCGCACGCTGGAGCGCTCGGCGCGGTACCAGTACGGTGTCGCCGGCGATTTGCTCGAACTCGGCGTGGCGCAACTCCAAGCCGCCGCTGCCGCTAAGGACTTCGGCGCCCTGTTGAACCAACAGGCGGCGCTGACCAACGCCTTTTTCGAGAAGAGCACCGTGCGCTCGCAGGAAGCCCTGCAGTTGGCCACCGCAGCTCATGGCGAATTCACGGCCTGGGTGAGCACCGCCACCAGCGAACTGGGCCGCAAGCAGGCCTGAACCCCTTAACCACGCCACGCGTCTGCAGCGCGCGGCGAATGTCCCCCTCGGGGCGGTGTGCTTTCGGGCCACCGCCCTTCTTTTTGCGCCGCATTGACGCAGTGCAGGATGATGGGAGTATATTCGGCGCCATGAGCCAGGAACGCCTGATCAAGAAGTACGCCAACCGACGTCTTTACGACGCCTCGGTGTCGCGCCATGTGACGCTCGACGACATCCGCGAGTTGATCATCAAGGGCGAGAAGATTCGCGTGGTCGAAGACAAGTCCGGCGAGGACATTACACGGCTCATCCTGCTTCAGGTCATCGCCGAGCAGGAACAGTTCGGCCGCCCCATCCTCTCCACGCCCTTGCTGGAAAGCATCATCCGGTTCTATGGCAACGGTCTGCATGAGTACATGGGTCGTTACCTGGAACGCAGCGTTGAGGCCTTCACGCAGCAGCAGCAGTCGGTACAGACGCAGTTGGCGCAATTGATGCAGCACACGCCCATGACCGCCATGGCTGAACTGGCCCGTCAGAACATGGAAGCCTGGCAGAAGATGCAGTCGTCCCTATTCAACCCCGGCACCAACACAGGTACCAACCCGGGCACTGCGGAATCACCGTCGCCGGCAGCCTCGCCTAACGCAGAACCCGAACCCGCTACCCCGCCGCCACGAGCCGGGAGGCGTGCTCGTAAGTGAGCATGGCGCGCTTGCGGTCCAGCCCCCAGCGGTAACCGCCAAGCAAGGCACCCCGCCGCAGCACGTGGTGGCACGGAATGACCCAAGCCAAGGCGTTGTCGCCCACAGCCCCGCCGACCGCCCGCGCTGCTGAAGGCCGACCCAGTTCCGCCGCGAGTTCGCCATAGGTTCTTGCCCTTGGCTGGCGTAGCAATGCCCGCCAGACCTGCATCTGGAAGGTCGTCCCCCGTACCTCCAACACGCACCCCTGCGGCCCGGCAGTACCCCACAAGCGCTGCACCAACGCTGCCGCCTCGCTCGGCGCTTCCCGCCAGCGCGCTTCAGGCCATTTCCCCTGCGCCATCTGAAATTCAGCCGCGGCAGCGCCGCCGTCATCAACAAACGCCAGATGCGCCAACCCACGCGCAGTGCCCGCTACAAAGACGTTACCGAAGGGCGAAGCTGCCAAACCATGCCAAAGCTCTACTCCAGCCCCACCGGTCCGGTACTCGCCAGGCGTAGTGCCTTCGGCGACCACGAACAAGTCATGCAAGCGGCTCGACCCTGACAGACCGGCCGCCCAAGCGGCGGCAATGACGGAAGCACCGCGGTCGAGTTCGAGTCGCGCCGCTTCCAGCGTCAGCTGTTGCAAATAGCGTTTAGGTGTCAGACCAGCCCAGCGGTGAAACAGCCGGTCAAAATGCGCCACGCTGAGCCCCGCTACGGACGACAAGACCTCCAGCGTTGGCTGCTCCTGGAAGTGTTCGTCGAGGTAACGTAGCGCCGTGGCAATGCGCTGGAACTGCGGCGGTTCGAGTGTGGCTTCAGCATTCATGGATGCAGACTTTGCCGTGCCGCGCGGCGTTTGGCGACCCGATTCTTGCGCCTCGCCGTGGTAGCGTAGCGTCGTTGCATTCATTAACGAGGGGGATGATGACCATGCCTTGGCTTAATCTGACAATTACGCTGGCCCTGTTGCAGGCGCTGGTGTTCGGTGTTCTCGTGGGGCGCGCCCGTGGCAAATATGGCGTCAAGGCGCCCGCCACGACCGGACACGAGATGTTCGACCGCTACTACCGCGTGCAGATGAACACCATCGAACTGCTGCTGCTACTAGTTCCGGCCGCCTATCTGGCGGAAGGTCTGCTGGGCGACTGCTACAGCGCCATCGCGGTTGCCGTGTACCTGGTCGGTCGCGTGCTGTATCTGCGCGGCTACGTGGCGGACCCCAGCAAGCGCGAGGTCGGCTTCGTGTTGTCCGTCGTGCCGGTGCTGGTGCTCATCATCGCCTCGTTGTGGCACAACGGCCGCACGCTCCTCGCGGGCTGAAGCGACTCACCAGGCGGTGGCTAACGCCCACCGCCTGGTGCATAACGACCAAACCAGTCGAGTATCACGTCCAAGCGCCGCACGCGCTGCGACGGTCGCCCATCGCGGCTCAACCCATGCGATGACTCGGGGAATATGGCCAACTGCGCCGGCTTGCCCTGCATTTTCAAGGCCGCATAGAACTGCAGACCTTGGTCCAACGCCGTTCGGTAGTCATCGGTGCTGTGTATAACCAAGGCCGGTGTGCGAATGCTGTCCACATGCTGCAGCGGCGAACGGGCTAGATAGTCAGCCGTTTCACGCCACGGCATATCGCGGAACCAGTGCGTGCCGAAGTAATGATTCATGTCGGCGGTGCCCACGAAGCTGTGCCAATTGGTGACAGCACGCTCCACCAACGCCGCCGCAAAGCGGTCGGTCTGGGTGATGGCCCAAGAAGTCAGCAGGCCACCGCCACTACCGCCACCCACCAGCAGGCGCTGCGGGTCGATATAGCCGCGCGCCAGCAGCAGATCGACGCCTGCCATCAAGTCTCGGTAGTCATCGCCCGGATAGCGGTACTGAATGACGTTGGCAAAAGCTTCGCCGTAACTGGTGCTGCCACGCGGATTGGTGATGAGCACCACGTAGCCGGCATTGGCCAACACCTGAAATTCATGGAAGAAAGTCGCTCCATAAGCGCTGTGCGGCCCACCGTGGATGTACAGCAACAGGGGCCATTTCTTCGTGGCATCGAAGCCAGGCGGCTTGATCAGCCAACCCTGAATTTGCTGCCCATCAAAAGAGGGATAGCGCACTTGCTCGTAGGGCACGAAACGATCGACGGTACCGAAGCTCCCTTGCGTCGTCGCCTGCCATGCCTGCAGCGGTTCGGCAGCGCCCCACTGCGCGCGTCGCGCTAGATACAACTCCGCAGGCACCGCCGGGGAAGCGTAGACCGCGGCCAGCTCACCACGCGCCGAGACGCTGAATTCGCGAACGTCACCTGACGCGAAACCCGTCAGGCGCTGTTGGCGCCCGTCAAGATCTACCGCGAACAAGGGCGAATTGCCTTCATCGGCAGCAGCGAAACGCAGGCAACGAGAGTCCGCGCACCACTGCAAGCGGGTACCGCCACTGCGTGGTGCGCCGCTGTCGGTGCCCACCCCTTCACCAACAGAACGGTCGAAGGCAGGAGTCAGCGCCACCGGCCGCAGTTTCCCGTCAGCCGTTAGTGGGTCCAACCGGGCCGCATACAAACGCGTCACCCGATGACTCGCGGGCGGCGTGGTTTCATCGAAACCCGTCCACGCCACCCACTTCCCGTCGGGAGAAACCAAAGGACCCGCATCGGGCCCTACCCGATTCGTCAACGCCTGCGGCGCCGCGCTGCCATCGACTGGCACGCGATAAAGTTCCGTGTCAGGCCAGTCGCGCTCATCAGCCTTGCGCGCACCGCTGAACAGCAACCACTGACCATCGCCCGACCAAGCAGGCTCCCCGTCCTCATAGGGGCCGTGGGTTACCCGGCGCGCTGGCGCTTTAGGTGCGCCGGCCACAGCCACTACCCATAGGTGGGCTCTTTTCAGCGTAGCCCACCCGGGCGCGCCGTCGTTCCGCGTCCGCAGCCGGTCCGTGACATACGGTGCCGGGGCCCGCTTGTCGCCGACCACCGGCTCCGGCGGCAGTCCCGCCGCTTCGGCGGACGTTAGGGTGCGCGAAACCACGGCAATTCGCGCGGAATCTGGCGACCAGGCATAGGCCCCGACGCCATCGGCGAGGTCCGTCAGTTGCAGCGGTTCGCCACCGGCTTGCATGTCGAGCAACCAGACTTGCCGCTTGCCGGCTCGCGCCGACACGAACGCCAACCAATGACCATCCGGCGACCAACGCGGCGTAGTGTCCGCTGCCGCGTCACTGGTCAGTGCGCGCCAAGTGCCATCCGACCGCACCCAAAGGTCCGTGGCGTAATCATCGCGCGCTGTATCCACGGTGGTACGCACCACCACGAGGCGCTTCCCGTCCGGTGACCATTGCGGGTCGTTATTCCACTGCGCGTTCAACAGCGATGCGGCAGGCAAAGCCGATACCGCACGAGCTGCCGGTGCGATTTCCGGTTCTGCCGCCCGTGCCGGGGTACCACCGGTCGCGAGACAGAGCAGGGTCAACCACCAATATCGGTTCATGCATCACTCCACGCTGCAGGTGTGTTTGCGCGATGCTAGCACTGGGGGAAAATTGACCCCAACCCTGCCAAGCTCTATGCTGTGCGCGTGTTGAGGTGACCTGCTCGCGCAAGCGGACAGGTTAATCGGGAAGCCGGTGTGAATCCGGCGCTGCCCCCGCAACGGTAATCGAGTGAACCCGGTCCGCGACCGTACACGGCTTCAGGCGCCAGCCTGGCCAGTGCGGTCGCAGCCACTGCAGCTTTCGGGCTGTGGGAAGGCGTCCGGTGGGAATGCAGGCGTGGCTTGCACCCCCCTCGAAAGTCCGGAGACCGGCCTTGAACACATGGCATCCGTCGCGCGGTGGGCGAATACGGGTGGCCGATGGCTTTTTGTGGGCGCCCTGCGCGTCCGCGAGCATTGCGCCATCGTCCGCCTGCCCTTCTCATTGCGTTCCGGATTTTCAATCCATGCCCTGCGGGCGAGCAGGGCAGCGCATAGAGAAAAAAATGTCCCGTCACCCGTTGTCTATTGCCGTTGGCGCCGTCCTCGGCGTTGTCCTTTCGTCGTTATCGATGGCCGCCACCGCGCCCAACACCGCTAACGACGAATTCTTCATCACTGCCACCCGCACCCCGGAAAAGCTCGTCGATGTCGACGCCAGCATCGCCGTGTTGACGCGCGAAGAGCTGGCCCGCGCCACGGGTGCCGAGCTTTCCGACCTGCTGCGCTTCCGCACCGGGCTGGAATTCAGCCGCAGCGGCGGCGTTGGTCAGAACACTTCCATGTTCATCCGCGGCGCCGACAGCAACCATTCGCTAGTACTAGTCGATGGCGTACGCTTCAACCCCGGCACCATCGGCGGCGCGTCGTTACAGAACCTGCCCACCGCCCTGCTGGAGCGCGTCGAGGTCGTGAAGGGCCCGCTGTCCACGCTTTATGGCAGTGACGCCATCGGTGGTGTGGTGCAGGTCTTCACCCGTCGCCCGGAAAACAACCTGCTCGAGGTGGGCTTCGGCGCTGGTCGTTGGGGCACGCGCGAAGCGAACGTCCAAGGCGCGCTGGCGGGCGAAACGATGTCCGCGTCCTTTGGTGCCTCCTGGCTGCAGGCCGATGGCTTCCCCACCCAGAGCGCGTCCACGCTGGCCCGCGGTTACGACAACCGCTCCTACACCATCGCCTTGCGTGGCGAAATTGGCCGTGCCGAAGTGATGCTGCAGGGCTGGCGCGCCAGTGGCACCGCCCAATATGCCGACTTCTTCCTGTCCCCTGTGGATCAGGACTACGTGAACGATGTCGCCGCCCTGACCGTACGCCTACCGGTGAACGACCAGTGGAGCACTACTTTGCGCGTGGCCCATATGCAGGACGACCTGCAGCAGAACCAGAAGCCCGACTATCTGATGAACTTCGATAGTTCGCTGACGCGCCGCAACACGGTGGACTGGCAGAACGACGTGACCCTAGGCGGCCATCAGTTGACGGTCGGTACTCTGCTACAGCGTGAAACCACCCGCGCGGCTTCGTTCGACAGCCTCTTCGACGTCGCCACGAACAGCAACAGCTTTTACGTTCAAGACCAGTTCGCGCTGGACGGCAGCGCAAAGCACAAAGTATTGCTGGGTCTTGGCTATACCGACCACAGCAGCGCGGGCAGCCAAGCCACCTGGAATGCGGAATACGGCTGGCAGCCGCTGCAAGCCCTGCGTTTCAGCATCAGCGCCGGCACCGCGTTCCGCGCACCCGACAGCACCGATCGTTTCGGCTTCGGCGGTAACCCTGCCTTGGCGCCGGAAAAGGCCCGTAATGTCGAAATCGCCGCCGCGTGGCAGCCAGCACCAGGTCATCAGGTGCGAGTGGCAGCGTTTCGCAACCGCATCACGGACCTCATCCAGTACGTGGTGACGGATTTCACCACGTTCGACGGCCAGAACCAGAACCTGGAACAAGCGCGCATCCAGGGCATGGAACTGACCTACCACTGGCGTGGTGAGGCTTGGAGCGCGCATCTCGAGGGCACGCGCTCCAGCCCACGCGATATCAGCAACGACACTTGGTTGCTGCGGCGCGCCCGCACCTCGGTCACCGCCGGCGTCGAGCGCCACTTCGGCGAGAACGGGCGTCACTCAGTTAGCCTCGACGTACTCCGTTCGGGGGCAAGGGCGGACTTCGGTGACGTGCGCCTGGCGCCTTATACGGTCGCCACACTGTCGGCGAACGTCGAACTGCTGCCGCGCTGGACAGCGCAGTTGCGCCTCGAGAACCTGACGGACGAACGCTACGAACTGGCGCAGGGCTACAACACCCCGCGCCGGGCCCTGTTCGCCGGCACCCACTACTCTTTTCGCTAAAGGCCAATACCATGGGCGCACGGCTCTCCCGCATCTATACCCGCACCGGTGACGACGGCACCACAGGCCTCGGCGACGGTAGTCGTGTCCGCAAGGACGCGCTACGGGTAGAAGCCTATGGCACCGTCGACGAGGCCAACAGCCACTTGGGCGTCGTGCTGGCGGTCCCTGCGGTTCCGGAGGCCGTGCGCGCCTGTTTGCTCCAAGTCCAGCACGACCTTTTCAACCTTGGCGGGGAACTCTGCATTCCCGGTTACCGCATGGTGCAAGCCACCGCCATCGAGCGTCTCGAACGCGAGTTGGATGCGTTCAATGAACCCTTGCCCGCGCTCAAGGAGTTCATCCTGCCGGGGGGCGGTGCCGCCGCCGCTGCCTGCCATGTGGCGAGAACCGTGGTGCGGCGGGCGGAACGGCGGGTCTTGAGTCTCGCGGCGGAAGAAGAGGTCGCCGAAGAGGTGCTCCAGTACCTCAATCGCCTGTCTGACCTGCTGTTTGTCATCGCCCGGGTGCTGGCGCGCGTCGAATCGGGCGGTGAGGTGCTCTGGCAGCGCTAGATTCAGGTTGGCGTATAGCCAACCACTCCCTACAATGGGCTTCGGTTCGGTCCACCCATGGGGCGGTCCGAACCCGCTTGACTTCGGGGTCCCGCGCCCCGAAGTCTGGTGGATCTCGCTATCCATTGCCAGGGGGCTCTTCCATGCTGCAGCTCAATGTGAACGGTCAGTCGGTCCCTACCGACGCCGCGCCGCAGACGCCGCTCCTGTGGGTCCTGCGCGATCACCTTGGCATGACCGGGACCAAGTTCGGCTGCGGCGCTGCCCTATGCGGCGCTTGCACGGTGCATCTGGATGGCGAGCCGGTCCGTTCTTGTCAGCTTCCGCTGGAGGCCGTGGCAGGGCGCAAAGTCACCACCATCGAAGGTGTCTCCGCGGACGGTTCCCACCCCGTGCAGCGGGCGTGGGTGGAGTTGGACGTCCCGCAATGCGGTTACTGTCAGTCGGGACAGATCATGTCCGCTACCGCACTGCTCGCCCGCAACCCTGCCCCCACCGACGCGGACATCGACGTCGCCATGTCCGGTAACCTCTGCCGCTGTGGTACTTATCCGCGCATCCGCAGTGCCATCCACCGCGCGGCTGAACTCATGAAATCGGGCCAGTAAGCGGCACGTCCATGAAGCCGGCCCTCTCTCTCAGCCCTACCCTCCCTATCGCGAATCAGCAAGTGGTGAAGATCTAATGTCTAACCCCGCCGTCGAACCGGTCCGCTCCATCAATTGGCCAGCCTCGCTGGTCTTCGTCATCACGGGCGTCATCGCTCTCGTGGTAGCGCCTTGGTATGGGTTCACCCATGGCTACTCGTTGGCCACGGTGCTCTGCGCCACGTTCCTAGTGGCTGCCAACGGCATGTCCATCACCGCGGGGTACCACCGTTTGTGGTCGCACCGCGCCTATGAGGCCCACTGGCTGGTGCGGTTGCCGTTGCTGGTATTCGGCACCATGGCCATCCAGAACAGCGTGCTCATCTGGTCCGCCAACCACCGCGTCCATCACCGCTTCTGTGATGACAACGAAGTCGACCCGTACTCGGCCGGCCGTGGGTTCTGGTACTCGCATATCGGCTGGATGCTGCGCAACTACCCAAGCGCCACGCCGGATTTCAACTTGGTCAAGGATCTCGAGCGCGACCCCATGCTGCGCTTCCAGCACCGGTACTACCTGCCGTTGGTCCTGCTCACCAATTTCGGCATCCCCGTCGCCCTCGGCCTGTACTTTGGCGATTTCTGGGGCATGTTGCTACTGGCCGGCGTCACGCGTTTGGTCATCAGCCATCACGTCACCTTCTTCATCAATTCGCTCGCGCACATGTGGGGCACCCAGCCCTACAACGACCGCAATAGCGCCAAGGACAACCCGGTACTCGCCTTCTTGACCTACGGCGAGGGTTACCACAACTTCCACCATCACTTCCTGCACGACTACCGCAATGCCATTCGTTGGTGGCAGTGGGACCCGACCAAGTGGTTCATTTGGGCCCTGTCGAAGCTGCGCCTGACGCACAGTCTCCGCCGCACGCCCGACGTCACCATCCAGCGTGCCGTCGTGGAAATGCAGCTGCGCCGCCTCGGCGCTGGTGCTGCCGCGTCGGCTGACGTCGACATCAGCGAAAGCCTGGCGCGCTTGGCGGCGCCGTTGCGTGCCCGCGTACAGCAGGAAGTGGAAGCGTTCCGCGCCACCTTGGCGGAATGGTCAAAGGTAATGGACCTGCGCCAGCAAGACCTCGCCCACTTCCGCGAGCGCTCAAAAGAAATCGTGGCGGCCCTGCGCGAGCAGCGTCGTCGCTTGGCCGAGTTGGTGGCTGCCGTGCCTGTCGCGGCGGCGGCCTAACTCAGCAGACTCAGGAACCTGTCGCTGGACGCCCTGCCGCCCTGCCCGCAATGTGCTTCAACGCTAACCTACGACGACGGGCAGCGTTACGTCTGCCCCGAGTGTGGTCATGAGTGGGAACGCGGATCCGCAGCGGCAGAAGCAGAAGGCCCGAAGGTCATCAAGGACTCGAACGGCAACGTGCTCACGGAAGGTGATAGCGTCACCGTCATCAAGGACCTGAAGGTAAAGGGAACCTCCAGCGTCGTGAAGGTTGGCACCAAGGTGCGCAACATACGCTTGGTGCTGGAGGCCGAAGACGGCCACGACATCGACTGCAAGATTGAAGGCTTCGGCGCCATGCGCCTGAAGTCGGAGTTCGTGCGCAAGGCGTGAAGCCTTGCGCGAGTGACAACCCGAGCACTCCTTCAGGCTAGCGGACCACGGCTTGCGCTCTGCCGTTTGCGTCAGCGCCTGCCGCTGATGCCCTGCAACTTGCTGCATACCGTCGCTATACCGACCAGTACTCGCGGCGTGGCACGTGCCAAGGTATTCGAATCTACCGTGTAGACACGCCCGGCACGTACCGCAGGCAACTGCCGCCAGCGCTGCCAAGCCTTGGCGGAAGCGCCGCCATCCCGCCCATCGTCCAGTATCAAAATGACTTCCGGACGAGTAGCGACAATATCTTCTTCCCCAACCACTGGCGCCAATTGCGAGAGCCCGCCAAAGACATTGCGTCCACCGCACAGCGCCACCACTTCGCCGATGAGGTGTTGGTCATTCACCGTGTAGTACGGGTTACGCCCAATCTGAATGAAGACCCGCGGCGGTACCCCCCGGTGCTTGGCGAGTGTCTGACGGCGCTCGGCCAGGGCCACACGAAAACGTGCCGCCGCTGGTCGGGCCACACCGGCAGTGCCTGCCCAATCACCAATCTTCTCGAGCGCCAGCGGAATATCGTCCAGATGGTCGACGGCCAAGGGCTCGACCCGCAAGCCTAGCTCGCGGAGGCGCTCCACATTCTCCCGCGGCGTGCCACTGCCCCATGCAAGAACGAGGTCCGGCTGCAAGGCCATTACCCGCTCGAAATCCAGACGGAAGGCGTCGCCAATCAATGGCAAGCGCTGCGCGGCGACCGGATAGTCGCTATAAGCCACCACACCCACCAAGTGCGCACCCGCACCGGCTGCGTAAACGAGTTCGGTGAGATTCGGCGCGAGGCTCATCAGCCGATGCGGCGTTGCCGCCTGCGCCATACCGCTGACGGCTGCCAAGACCACTGCCGCCAGCGAACTGCGCCAAAGGGCAGCGCGAGGCCTCATCGCGGCACCCGCTGCCAGTCGAAGGCGGGACCCGGGTCGGTCTTGCGGCCAGGCGCCACATCACTGTGCCCGGCTACGTCGACCA
Organism: Janthinobacterium lividum; assembly: GCA_943327025.2. Classification (GTDB taxonomy): domain Bacteria; phylum Pseudomonadota; class Gammaproteobacteria; order Steroidobacterales; family Steroidobacteraceae; genus CAIOHZ01. Next base: position 259 of record CALPVO020000026.1, on the reverse strand, counting down.
ACTGCGGGTAACTGCCGCGCAAGGCCGCCAAGACCTGTGCTAACCGCACGTATTGCGGGTCGGTGTAGGGGATGTCGTCAGTCCCCTCGAGCTCAATGCCGATGGAATAGTCGTTACAGGCCACCCGGTGCCGATATGAAGAGGCACCGGCGTGCCACGCGCGGCGATGAAACGGCACGTACTGCGTCACGCCGCCATCGCGGCCAATGCAGAGGTGCGCGGACACTCGTTGCCCCGCAATGGTAGCGAAATAGGGATG
>CALPVO020000025.1 GCA_943327025.2 Janthinobacterium lividum | reverse complement strand
TTGGAGGAGATGGTCGCATGCTGACATTCGTGCCGGTCACGGTCATCGCTTTCCTGCTGGCCATAGGCTCGCTCATCGCCATCCACGAGTACGGGCACTTCCGCGTGGCGCGCGCGCTGGGTTTCCGCGTCCTCACTTTCTCCATCGGCTTCGGTAAAACGGTGTGGAGCCGCGTGGGCAAAGACGGCGTCGAGTACCGTCTGGGCTTGCTCCCCTTGGGTGGCTACGTCCGCTTGTTGGACGCTCGGGAAGGCGAAGTGCCGGCCGCCGAACATGCTGTGTCTTACCAAGGGCGTCCGCCTTGGGCGCGCATTCTCATGTTGCTGGCCGGGCCGGGGGCCAATTTCCTCTTCGCCATCGTTGCCTTCTGGCTACTGTTTCAGATGGGCGTGCCGGGCCTGCGGCCCGTGGTGGGGGAGGTGCGTCTAGGGACTCCCGCCGCTGCGGCAGGGCTGCGGACGGGCGATGAACTGCTGTCAGTCGCCGGTGAGGCGGTGCAAACCCGCGAAAATGCTGTACTCGGTTTGGTTTCCGGCGTGGTCGATGCCGGGACGGTAGCGCTCCGGGTTCGTGACGCGCGGGGCGGCGAACGCAGTCTGGAATTGACCGTGCCGGCGGCGCGCCGGTTGGCCGCGACCGAGCCGGGCGGCTGGGGCCAAGCGCTGGGTTTCTCTTTTAGCCGGCCCCTGTTACCCCCGGTCTTGGGCGAAGTGGTGGCGGGTAAGCCCGCCGCCTTGGCGGGGCTGCGTACGGGCGACCGTTTGCTGCGCGTCGGCGACGTGTCCGTGGCTGATTTTGCTGACGTGGTCGCGCAGGTCGAGCCGCGCGCCGGGCAGCGGCTGGCGTTCGAGTTCGAGCGTGAGGGTGCCCGGCAGACGGTCTTTGTGACGGTGGCCTCGGCGCTGGAAGACGGTGTCACGGTCGGGCGTATTGGCGTCGCCCCCGGGGTGTTCGGCGGGTGGCCGCCAGGCATGGAAACCCTTGAAAAACACGGGTTCTTCGCTGCCATTCGACCGGCTTTGGCGGAGACCTGGAGCAAGTCCGTGCTCACCGTGAAGTTCATGGCGCGCATGCTGACTGGCGACGTTTCGGTAAAGAATATTTCGGGTCCGTTGAGCATCGCTACGGCGGCAGGTGTGACGGCACTGGAGGGACCCGGGTACTATCTGCAGTTCCTGGCGGTCATCAGCCTGAGCCTCGCCGTGCTCAATCTGCTGCCTGTCCCGGTACTGGATGGGGGCCAGGTGGTGTTCCAGCTGGCGGAATGGATCAAGGGGAGCCCGCTCCCCGAGCGGGTGCAGCAGCTTACGCAGCAGGCAGGTATGCTCCTGCTCGCCGTGCTGATGGGCCTGGCGTTCTATAATGACATTGCGCGGCACTTCGGTTAGCCGCGGGAGAAACCGGACATCATGCGTTTGCCTCCGCTGACTGCCAGCCGCGCCCCGCGCGGCCTTCGCCACGCCGTGGCGCTGGCCCTGCTCGCCGGTTCCGGTGCCCCCCTTTGGTCCACGGGTGCCGCTGCCCAAGACGCCATCTCCGCGGATGCGGAATTCACCGTCGCCGACCTCAAGGTCGAGGGTCTGCAACGCATTGCCGAAGGCACGGTGTTCAACTACCTGCCGGTCGCCATCGGGGACCGCCTCACGCGGGCGAAGACTGATGAAGCCCTGCGTGCTCTGTATGCCACGGGCTTCTTCCGCAATGTGGAACTGCGCCGTGAAGGTGACGCGCTGGTGGTGGTGGTGCAGGAGCGCCCGTCCATCGAAAGCTTCACCATCGATGGCAACAAGGACATCAAGACGGAAGACTTGCAGAAGAGCCTGCGCAATGTGGGCTTGGCCACCGGCAAGACCTTCGACCGCTCGGTGCTGGAAGATGTGACTGGCTACCTCACGGACCAGTACTTCGGCCGCGGCAAGTACGCGGTGAAGGTGGATGTGAAGGTCGACGATGTTCCCGGCAACAAGGTGAAGATCGCGATCAAGATCAAGGAAGGCAAGCGCGCGCGCATTCGCCAGATCAACATCGTCGGCAACGCTGCGTTCACGGACGAGGAAATCCGCGAGGCCTTCGAGCTGAAGACCCCGAACTGGCTGAGTTGGTACAAGCAGGACGACCGTTACTCGAAGGAAACGCTCACGGGCGACATCGAGAAACTGCGTTCGTTCTACATGGACCGCGGCTACGCGAACTTCCAGGTGGACTCCACCCAGGTGTCCATTGCGCCGGCCAAGGACGACATCTTCATCACGATGAACGTGTCGGAAGGCGAGGTGTACAAGGTCGCCGAAGTGAAGATTGCCGGCAACCTGCCGGTGGCTGAAGCGGAACTGCGCAACTTCCTGCTGGTGCAGAAAGGCCAGACCTTCAACCGCAAGCTGATGACGCAGACGCAGGAACTGCTGAACCTGCGCCTTGGCGCGGACGGCTATGCCTTCGCCAAGATTGAACCGGTGCCGACGCCCGACCCGGACAAGAAGACGGTGAACGTCACCTTCTTCGTGGAAGCGGGCAACCGCGTCTATGTACGCCACGTGAACTTCCTCGGCACTGAAAGCATCAACGACGTCACCATGCGTCGCGAAATGCGTCAGCTCGAAGGCGCATGGCTGTCGAACTCGGCGGTGGAGCGTTCCAAGGAGCGCTTGCAGCGCCTGCCCTTCGTCGAGAAGGTCGAGTTCAAGAACGAACCAGTCCAAGGCACGCCGGACCTCGTCGACGTGAACTTCACGCTGAAGGAAGGTCTGCCGGGGCAGTTCGGTGGTGGCCTCGGCTACTCCGCTTCGCAGAGCCTCATCCTCAACGGCAACTTCACCCACTCGAACTTCCTCGGCACCGGCCAGCGCGTGCAGGCGGAAATCAACGCCGGCAAGTACTCCAAGGTGTACAGCTTCGCTCACACCGACCCGTACACCACCATCGATGGCATTGCGCGTACGGTGTCGTTGGTCTACCGCGACGTCACGCAGTTCGTGTCGGCGGCCTCCGACTTCTCCACGAAGACCGCCACGGCAGCGCTCGAATACGGGTATCCCATCAGCGAATATCAGTCCTTCCGTTTCGGCATGGCCTTGCAGCGCTCAGAACTGCTCACCAGCAGCAATGGCAGCGCGCAGCAGGCCGTCGACTGGGTACGCTCGAACGGCAAGCCCTACGAGCGCGTGGAGGATTTCGGTGGCGGCTTCGGTTCGGTTCGCTTCTACGGCAACCAGTTCAACAGCTACGAACTCACCGCTGGCTGGGCCTACGACACGCGTAACCGTTCCATCTTCGCAGACCGTGGCATGCGCCACTCCATGCAGTTGGGCTATGCGTTGCCGGGCAGCGACGTGCAGTACGCCAACTTGAACTACGACTACCTGCAGTTCGTGCCGCTCTTTGGTCGCTTCACGCTGGCGCTGTCTACCGAGCTAGGCTATGGCCACGCTTTGGGTGGCACCACCGCGTTGCCTCCCTACAAGAACTTCTTCGGCGGTGGCCCGGACAGTGTGCGTGGTTACCGCGAAAGCCGGTTGGGCCCCAAGGACAGTTTCGGCAACCCCTACGGCGGTAACTTGAAACTGGTGAGCCGCGTCGAACTGCTCATGCCGACGCCCGAGAAGTTCAGGACCAGCGTGCGCGTCAGCCTGTTCTACGACATCGGTAATATCTTCTCGACGGGCGGGGTCAACTTCGTCGGTCGCGACGGCGTGACACCGGTCGACTACGGCTTCAGCTTTGGTAAACTCAGACAATCGGCGGGCATCGCCGCCCAGTGGCTGGCGCCACTCGGCGTGTTCCGCTTCAGTTTGGCCATGCCGCTGAATGCCGAAGCCGGCACTGGCGTCCTGTTCCCGGACGAGAAGGAAACTTTCCAGTTCTCCATCGGCAACGCGTTCTAGCCGGTGGCTGCCGCGGCCCGCGCCGCGGTGGTTGGCCGCTGAACCTCTTATTTTCTCAAACCAGTAATGGAACCTGCCATGACCCGCGCCAAGCTTTCCCTCGCCACTCCCTTCGCTGCTCTGTTGGCTGTTTCGGCCATGGCTGCTGCCCCTGCCTTCGCTGCGGACCTCAAGGTCGGCGTCGTCGATCCGGCCCGGCTCGTGCAGGAATCGCCGCAGGCCAAGACCGCCATCGCCGCGCTGGAAGCGGAGTTCGGCCCCAAGCAGCGTCAGCTCGAGCAGGCCGCCAAGGACCTCAAGGCCCGCAAGGACAAGGCCGCCACGCAGGCTGCCACCATGAGCGAAGCCGAGAAGGGCAAGCTGGACCGCGACCTGCGTGACGCCGAGCGTGACCTCACCCGTCGCGCCAACGAGTTCCAGGAGGACGTGAATGTCCGCCGTAACGAGGAACTGTCGCGCGTGCAGCGCGTGGTGCTGCAGGAAGTGGGCAACTACGCCAAGGCCAACGGTTACGACCTCGTGCTGGCGGACGGCGTGCTCTACGCCACTCAGGCGCTGGATGTGACCGGCCCCGTGCTGCAGGCGCTGCAGGCTGCCAAGCCGGTCGCACCGGCGGCTGCCCCGGCGAAGCCGGCGGCCAAGGCCAACTAAGGTCAATTCTGGCCTGCCTTGGTCGAAGCGGATGCCCACTCTCGGCGAACTGGCTGTCCGCTTCGGTCTTGAACTGCGCGGCGACCCCACCCTCGAGGTGAATGCGGTCGCCACGCTGCAGGACGCGCGCCCCGGCACGCTGTCCTTTCTCGCGAACCCCAAATACCGCAAGTTCCTCGCTACCACCGGCGCCACCGCCGTGGTGGTCGATGCGCGTTCTGCAGCAAATGCGCCGTGTGCAGTATTGGTCGCGCCCAACCCCTATGTGGCTTATGCGCGCATGGCGCAGGTGCTGCATCCTGTGCCTGCGGCCATACCCGGTTGCCACCCTTCCGCCGTCGTGGACGCCACGGCCAGTATTGCGCCTTCCGCGCATGTGGCGGCGCTAGCTTACGTAGGCCCGCGTGCCGTTATTGGTGAACGCGCCTTCGTCGGTCCCGGTTGTGTGGTCGAAGCCGATAGCGTCGTCGGTGACGACACCCGCCTGGTGGCCCGCGTCACGCTGGGCACGCGCGTTAGGCTCGGCAAGCGCGTCATTCTTCACCCGGGCGTGGTGGTAGGCGGCGACGGCTTTGGTTTGGCGCCGGACAAAGACGGTTGGGTGAAGGTTCCGCAAGTGGGCGGCGTGGTCATCGGCGACGACTGCGAAGTGGGCGCCAACACCACCATCGACCGCGGCGCCATTGAAGACACGGTCCTCGAAGAAGACGTCCGCCTCGACAATCAAATCCAGGTGGGCCACAACGTGCGTATCGGTGCGCACACGGCCATTGCCGCGTGCAGTGGCATTTCCGGCTCCACCACCATCGGCAAGCGCTGCATCATCGGCGGCATGGTGGGCTTCGTCGGGCACCTCACGGTGGCGGACGGCACCATCGTCACCGGGCTCACCATGGTGAGCCATAGCATCCATACCGGGGGGGTATACTCCTCGGGCCTGCCCGCGGAAGACGGCGTGAAATGGCGCCGCACCGTGGCCCACTTGAAGCGCCTCGACAAGCTCGTCGCGCGCGTGAAGGTGCTGGAAGGGGCTGCCGGCCTCGCTGGCGCAGCAGGCGACGATACCGACCATGCCGAGAAGGAAGCAGAATGAGCGCTGAGCCCTATATGGATATCGACGCGGTGCGCAAGCAATTGCCGCACCGGTATCCGTTCCTGCTGGTGGACCGCGTACTCGAGTGCGAGCCCGGCAAGAGCATCCGCGCGCTCAAGAACGTGACGGTGAACGAACCCTATTTCCCGGGTCATTTTCCGCACCGTCCGGTCATGCCGGGCGTCATGATCCTCGAGGCGCTGGCCCAGGCCGCTGGCATCCTCGCCTTCCGTACCGTGAATGTGGTGCCGGACGAAAACACCAAGTTTTATTTCGTCGGCATCGACGAGGCGCGCTTCCGCCGCCCGGTGCAGCCGGGCGACCAGATCATCCTCGAGGCCACGCTGCTGCGTGCGCTGCGCGGCATCTGGAAGTTCGAGACGAAGGCCTTCGTGGATGGCGTGGAAGTTTGCTGCGCCATCATGATGGTGGCCCCGGAAACCGGTTCCAGTGCTAGGCAGGCCAAGCCGCCCCGCGCTGAAGCCGGTGCGGAGGCAGGCGAGGGCGCAGCATGATTGACCCGCGTGCCGTCATCTCGCCGAAGGCGCACCTCGACGAGGGAGTGTCGGTCGGGCCATTCGCGGTCATTGGCGACAACGTCGTCATTGGCAAGGGCACCATCATTGCGCCCCACGCCATGGTGAACGGGCCCACCGAGATGGGCTGCGACAACCACGTATTCCAGTTCGCCTCCATCGGCGACGCCCCGCAAGACAAGAAGTACAAGGGCGAGCCCACGCGGCTTGTCGTCGGCGACCGCAACGTCTTTCGCGAAAGCTGCACCATGAACCGCGGCACTGCGCTGGGGCATGGGGTAACGCGTATTGGCAGCGATAACCTGTTCATGGCCTATTCGCATGTGGGCCATGACAGCGTCGTTGGCGATCGCTGCATCCTGTCGAACTGCACGGCGCTGGCTGGCCACGTGGAACTCGACGACTGGGTCATCCTGTCCGGCTATGCCGCGGTGCACCAGTTCTGCAAAATCGGCGCGCATGCCTTCCTGGCGAACAACGCCGCAGTAACGCGGGATGTGCCGCCCTACCTCATGGTGGCCGGTTCCCCCGCGGAGCCCGTCACCATCAATTCCGAAGGGTTGAAGCGGCGTGGGTTTTCGCCCGAGCAAATCGCCAACCTCAAGCACGCCTACAAGGTGCTTTACCGTCAGGGCCTGAAGCTCGCGGAGGCGGAAGTGGAACTGCAGCGCTTGGCCGCGACGCAGCCCGAGGTCGCCGCCTTCGTCGAGTTCTTCCCGCGCATCACGCGCTCCCTCATCCGCTAAGGCGGGTGCCCATGGGCGCGCTGCGCATCGGTATCGTCGCCGGCGAGCATTCCGGCGATAACCTTGGCGCCGCCTTCATGCGCGAGGTGCTGGCGCGCGCTCCCGAAACCACGTTCACCGGCATTGCGGGCCCACGCATGCATGCTGCCGGTTGTACGGTGCTGGCTGAAGCCGAAGAACTCGCCGTGATGGGCTTGTTCGAAGTGTTGCGTCATTTGCCGCGTTTGTTGCGCTTGCGTCGGCGCGTCGTCGAGGCTTTCCTGGAAGCCCCGCCCGATGTCTTCGTCGGTATCGATGCTCCCGAGTTCAATCTCAATGTGGCACCGCGCCTGCACGCCGCCGGCATTCCTACCGTGCAGTACGTCAGCCCGCAGGTGTGGGCGTGGCGGCAGGGCCGCGTGAAAAAGATGGCGCGCTCGCTGGACGAGGTGCTGTGTTTGTTGCCGTTCGAGACGCCGTTTTATGCGGGTCATGGGTTGCCGGCGACGTTTGTCGGGCATCCGCTAGCGGACCAACTGCCGCTGCAGCCAGACCGCGCTGCGGCGCGTGCTGCGCTCGGGCTACCGGCTGTGGGGCCCGTGGTGGCGGTGCTGCCTGGCAGTCGTCGCGGTGAAGTGGAACGCTTGGCCCCGGTGTTTGCGGAGGCTTGCAGTTGGCTGCGGACGCACCTGCCCTTGGTGGAGTGCGTTGCGCCCATGGCCAGCCCGGCAACCCGCGAGTTGTTTGCGACTGCTTGGTCTGCGGCCCATGCCGGGCCCGTGAAGTTGCTGGATGGGCAGGCGCAGTTGGCCATGACCGCCGCGGATGTGGTGCTGGTGGCTTCGGGCACCGCCACCCTCGAAGCCACCTTGTGCAAACGGCCGATGGTGGTGGCGTATCGCTTATCGGGGGCCACGGCCGCCACCTTCCGCATGCTCGGCTTGATGAAAGCCCCGTATTTTGCGCAGCCCAATCTGCTGGCCGGTGAGGGTGTGGTGCCCGAACTGTTTCAGGAAGCGGCCAACGGCCCGCAACTGGGCCAAGCTTTGCTGGACTGGTTCGAACAGCCCGCGCGCATTGCGGCGCTGGAAGAACGGTTTCTCGATATTCACCAACAGTTGCGGCGCGACGCCAGCGCGCGGGCTGCTGAGGCGGTGCTCGCGGTCGCGGCGCGCAAGCGTGGCGCTGTGCCGGCGCCTGGCGCTGCCGACGCAGGTGCCGCGCCATGACGCTGCTCGCTGGCGTAGACGAGGCGGGCCGCGGTCCGCTGGCGGGCCCAGTGGTGGCTGCGGCCGTCATCCTTCCGCCGCCGCCGGCACTGGGCGCTGTGGGCGATTGGGCTCACCTTTATCCGCGTCTGCGCGATTCGAAAAAGCTAACGCCGGCGGCGCGTGCCGACTTGGCGCCTCGCATTCGCGCTTGCGCGGTAGCGTGGGGCTTGGGTGTGGCAGATGCTGCCGAGATTGATGCTTTGAATATTCTTCGGGCCACGCACTTGGCGATGCGCCGCGCCTTGCTCGCGCTGCAGGTGGCGCCCAATCAAGTGGTGGTGGATGGCAATCGCTTGCCGCCGACTACGGGCCTTGGGTTCACCGCGGAGTTCGCTGCCGTAGTGAAGGCGGACGCCACGGTGCCGGCAGTGTCGGCGGCCAGCATTCTGGCCAAGACCTGGCGCGACGACTGGATGGATGCCGCAGCAGAGCATTACGCGCCATGGCAGTTCACGGTGCACAAGGGCTACCCGGTGCCGGCGCACTTGGAAGCCGTGCGGGTTCATGGTGTTTGCGGGCTGCATCGGCGCAGCTTCGCGCCCGTGCGCGCAGCCATCGAAGCGGCAGCCATCGGCGCCGGTAGTGCCGCGGCGGAGTTCGCGGCATGAGTTTCGTCCATCTGCGCGTCCACAGTGAATATTCGCTGGTCGACGGCGTGGTGCGCGTCGACGAACTGGTCGAGGCCTGCGCCAGTGGCGCCATGCCGGCTGTGGCCATCACCGATCAGGGCAACCTGTTTTCGATGGTGAAGTTCTACAAGGCAGCGCAGGGCAAGGGCATCAAGCCCGTGGTGGGCGTGGACCTCTGGGTGCGTGCTGAAGGCGCCAGCACTGCGCCCGTGTCTGCGGCGATGGCGGCTAACGCGGCACCCGAACTGCACCGGCTGACCTTGCTCTGCCAGAACCTCGTCGGCTATCGCAACCTGACGCGGTTGGTATCGCGCACTTGGCTGGAAGGCCAGCAGAAGGGCGTGCCTACCTGTGAGCGGAATTGGCTGACGGCCGAAGCCACGCAAGGCCTCATTGCCCTGTCCGGGGCGCGTGAAGGCGACGTCGGTCGGGCTTTGCTGGGCGGCAAGCCAGACGAAGCGGTGCGCTTGTTGCAGGGTTGGCTACGGTTGTTCGGTGACCGCTACTACCTGGAAGTGCAGCGCACTGGGCGCCCGCAGGAAGAAACGCTCATCGATGCCACGCTGGAACTGGTGCGTGAAGTGGCGGCACCGTTGGTGGCGACCAACGACGTACGGTTTTTGGCGCAGGATGACTTCGAGGCCCACGAGGCACGGGTTTGTATTCATGAAGGCCGCCAGTTGGCCGACAACACGCGCCCGCGGGTCTATACCGACCAGCAATACCTGCGCACGCCGTCCGAAATGCGCGAACTCTTTTCCGACCTGCTTGGCGCTTGCGACAACACCTTGGCTATCGCGCGCCGCTGTTCGCTGGAGGTGCGTCTCGGCAAGAGCTTTCTGCCGGAATACCCCGTCCCGGATGGCATGACGACGGCGCAGTTTCTGCGCGATGAATCCGTGGCCGGTCTCAACCGTCGCCTCGCGGCGCTGGAAGCGGCTCCGCAGTTGGTCATTCGCCCGTTGCCACGCGTGGAGTACGACGCACGCTTGCAGCTCGAGCTGGATTGCATCTGCAACATGGGCTTCGAGGGCTACTTCCTCATCGTCGCCGACTTCATTCGCTGGTCTCGCGAGAACGGCGTACCCGTGGGGCCGGGGCGTGGTTCGGGCGCCGGTTCGCTGGTGGCCTACGTGCTCGGCATTACCGACCTCGACCCCTTGCAGCACGACCTGCTATTCGAGCGCTTCCTGAACCCCGAACGCGTTTCCATGCCCGACTTCGACGTCGACTTTTGCATGGAAGGTCGCGACCGCGTCATCGAGTATGTGGCGCAGAAGTACGGGCGCGAGCGTGTCTCGCAAATCATCACCTACGGCACCATGGCCGCGAAGGCGGTGGTGCGTGATGCGGGGCGTGTGTTGGGGCAGGGCTATGGCTTTTGCGACCGTATCGCCAAGCTCATTCCCTTCGAGATTGGCATCGAGCTCAAAGATGCACTCGAAAAAGAAGAGGAGCTGAAAAAGCTCTACGAAACCGATGCGGACGTGCGCGAGGTCATCGACCTGGCCATGAAGCTCGAAGGGCTGACGCGCAACGCTGGCATGCACGCCGGTGGTGTGGTTATCGCGCCTTCGGTGCTCACGGACTTTGCGCCGCTGTACTGCGAAGAAGGCGGCGGCAGCGTCGTCACGCAGTTCGACAAAGATGACGTCGAAGCCGCAGGCTTGGTGAAATTCGACTTTCTCGGGCTGCGCACCCTCACGGTCATCGATTGGGCGCTGCGCAGCATCAATCGCAAACGCGCGCTGGTGGGTGAGCCAGCGCTGGACGTGAACCTGCTGCCGCTGGACGACGCGCCCACTTACGAATTGCTGAAGGCCTGCAAGACCACCGCGGTGTTCCAGTTGGAAAGCCGCGGCATGAAGGACTTGGAGAAGCGGCTCCAACCGGACTGCTTCAACGACATCGTCGCGCTGGTGGCCTTGTTCCGTCCGGGCCCGCTGGAGTCGGGCATGGTGGACGACTATGTCGACCGCAAGCATGGCCGCGTCGAAGGCCCCATCGATTACCTGCATCCGAAGCTCACGGGCATCTTGAAGCCTACGCACGGCGTCATTCTGTATCAGGAACAGGTGATGCAGATTGCGCAGGTGCTGGCGGGCTACACGCTTGGCGGTGCCGACATGCTCCGCCGCGCCATGGGCAAGAAGAAGCCCGAGGAGATGGCCAAGCAACGGTCTATCTTCGTGGAAGGAGCCGTTGGGCTCGGGGTGGAGGAGGCGAACGCTGCCTACATCTTCGACCTCATGGAGAAGTTTGCAGGCTACGGCTTCAACAAGTCGCACTCCGCTGCCTATGCGTTGCTGTCTTACCAGACGGCGTGGCTCAAGGTGCACTACCCGGCGGACTTCATGGCCGCCGTGCTCTCGTCCGACATGGACAAGACGGACAAGGTAGTGACGCTCATCGACGAGGCCAAGGCGATGGGTCTCGTGGTGCTGCCGCCCGATGTGAATCACTCCGACTTCCAGTTCACGGTGCCCGATCCGCGGACCATTCGTTATGGCCTCGGTGCGGTGAAGGGCGTGGGCGAGGGGGCCGTGGCCTCCCTCATGGAAGAGCGCAAGTCCCGACCCTTCGCGGACTTGGCGAACCTCTGCCAACGGCTTGACCTGCAGAAAGCGAACCGCCGCACGCTCGAAGCCCTCATCAAAGCCGGCTGCATGGACAGCTTCGGGCACACGCGCGCCACGTTGATGGAATCCTTGCCTGCGGCCATGCAGTTGGGGGAACAGAAATCGCGTGCGGCCACCACGGGGCAAAATGACCTGTTTGGTGGGTTCTCGGTCGAGACAGCACCGGAAGTGGCCAGCGTCGCCCTGAAGGAAATGCCGGAATGGTCCGAGCGCGAACGCCTACAGGGCGAACGCGATACCCTCGGGCTCTACCTCACCGGCCATCCGCTGGATGAGTTCCGGGTCGAGGCCAAGGCCTTCACCTCGGGGCGTCTGGTGGAGGTGGGCGGCGCACCGAAGCCCGCCAGCAACAAGAACCAGTGGAGCGGCGGCAAGCAAGCCACCATTGCGGGACTCGTACTGGAAGTGCGCAAGCGCCAGAACCGCACCATCTTGCTGTTGGACGATGGCAGCGCGCGCATGGAAGTGACGCTGTTCGACGATTTGGTGCAGCAACACCGCGACCTGGTGCAGAAAGACGCATTGGTGCTGGTGGAAGGCCAGCTTCGCTACGACGACTTCATCGATGACTGGCGTCTGCAGGCCAAGAAAATGCATTCGCTGCAGGCACTTCGCGAGCGCGACGCCCGTCGTCTGGTCATTCGCTGGCCAGAGGGCACCAACGGCCATGGCCCGAAGTTGGTCAAACAGTTGGAAGAGGCCATGCGGCCGCACCGCGCCGGGCGTTGTGCCGTCTCCGTGCAATACTCCGGGGAACCGGGCAGTGCCCGGGTGGACTTGGGCGAAGCCTGGAGCGTCAAACCCGTGCAGGCTTTGCTGGAGAAGGTGGGCCAGATTGTCGGACGCGACGGTTGGAAGCTGGTTTATGCCCCCCGCCTCGAATGACCGGCCCTCTGGCTACTCTCGTGAGCGCGGCCCCAGCCGACTTGTCACCCGCGCTCGGCACCGCTATGGTGCGCGCAGCCTTCGTCCCGGTGCGCTTGCCGCCTCGGGGTGGTCGTCAGTAAAGGGAAACCCATGGACCTGAATTTCCTGGATTTCGAGCAGCCCATCGCCGAGTTGGAAGCGAAGATCGACGAGCTTCGCTTCCTGGGCAATGACGCCGAAATCAATATCGTGGAGGAGGTGAACCGCCTCCGCGCCAAGAGCCGTACGCTCACCAAGAGCATCTTCTCGAACCTCACGCCGTGGCAGGTGGCGCAATTGGCGCGTCACCCGCAGCGCCCGTACACCTTTGACTATATCGCCTTGCTTTGCACCGACTTCCAGGAACTGCATGGCGACCGCATGTATGCGGATGACTTGGCCATTGTTGGCGGTCCGGCGCGTATTGATGGCCGTCCGGTCATGATTATTGGCCAGCAGAAGGGTCGCGATACGAAGGAGCGCGTACGCCGCAACTACGGCATGCCGCGTCCCGAGGGCTACCGCAAGGCGCTGCGTCTCATGCGCACGGCGGAACGCTTCAAGCTACCCATCATTACGTTTATCGATACGCCGGGCGCCTATCCGGGCGTGGGCTCGGAAGAGCGTAATCAGAGCGAGGCGATCGCGCGCAATCTGTTCGAGATGGCGCAGTTGCCGGTCCCCATCATCAGCACTGTCATTGGTGAGGGCGGCTCGGGTGGCGCGCTGGCTATTGGCGTCTGCGACCGTTTGCTGATGCTGCAATACAGCGTCTATTCGGTCATCTCGCCGGAAGGTTGCGCGAGCATCCTGTGGAAGAGTTCGGATAAGAAAGAACTCGCGGCTGAAGCGATGGGGATTACGGCGGATCGTCTGAAGGGTCTCGGTCTTGTCGACGAAGTGTTGCCCGAGCCCTTGGGCGGTGCGCATCGTGACATTCAGGCCACGGTCGATGCCGTGAAGGCCGCCATCCTCAAGCACCTCGACGCGTTGGAGAAGTTCACTCCCGCCGAGCTGCTGGCGCAGCGCGAAAAGCGCTTGGACAGCTTCGGTGTGTTCCGCGATCACTAACGACACGGATCGCGAGCGCACGAGCGACCTGGCGCGTGGCCTGACGAGCGGCCTTGTCACCGGATTGGCGCGCTGTCTCGACCGCTGCCGTGAAGAACGCGGTGGCGAGCTGCCTTGGTTAGTGGCCGTAGCGGCCTCCGGGGGCGGCGATTCCAGTGCTTTGCTGTTGGCACTGGCGCGGTTCACGGCAGCCGACTGGCAAGCCGCCGGCTGGTCCAGTCCTCCCGAATTGCGGGCGGTTCATTGCGACCATGGCCTGACAGCCGCTTCTCCAGCGCTGGAAGCCGCAGCGAAGTCTACTGCCGCGGTCGCTGGGGTGGTTTGCGAGGTGTTACGCCTGCAGATTCCACCT
>CALPVO020000024.1 GCA_943327025.2 Janthinobacterium lividum | reverse complement strand
TGGAACGTGGACCGCATGCTCGCCGGCATGAAGGATTCGCTCGACTATTTCACCCGTGAATTCAGCCCCTTCCAGTTCCGGCAGGTGCGCATTCTGGAATTTCCCGCCTACGCTACTTTCGCGCAGAGCTTCGCGAACACCATTCCGTTTTCCGAAGGCATTGGCTTTATCGCCGACTACCGTGACGAAGACAAAATCGACATGGTGACTTACGTGACCGCGCACGAAGTAGCCCACCAATGGTGGGGCCATCAGGTGATTGCTGCCGACATGCAGGGCGGGTCCATGCTGGTGGAAACCCTGTCGCAGTACTCGGCCATCATGGTGATGGAACACAAGTACGGCCCGGAGCAAATTCGCAAGTTCCTGAAATTCGAGCTCGACCGCTATTTGCGTTCGCGTGGCGGTGAAGTGGTGGAAGAGCTGCCGCTGAACCGTGTGGAGAACCAGGGGTACATTCATTACCGCAAAGGTTCGCTGGCGATGTACTTGCTGAAGGACCAGATCGGCGAGGCGGCGGTCAACCGAGCGCTGCGGAAACTTCTCGCACAATATGCCTTTAAGGCTGCGCCCTACCCGAAGTCTTCGGACCTCATCGCCCTGTTCAAGGCCGAGGCGGGCCCCGCACACCAGGAATTGATTGAAGACTTGTTCGAGAAGATCACGCTGGTGGACTTGAAGGCGACAGCCGCCAAAACCCGCCGTTTACCGGATGGCCAATGGGAAACCACGTTCACTGTCGACGCCCGCAAGTTTCATGCGGATGGCAAGGGCCAAGAGACGGACGCAGCGCTGGCAGCCACCATCGATGTCGGCCTATTTACCGTCGAGCCCGGACAAAAGGGCTATACCAAGCGTGATGTGCTGCTGCTCGAGCGCCACGCAGTACGGACTGGCACGCAGCAAGTCGTCCTGCTTTCCGCGCAGCGACCGAAGTTCGCGGGGATCGACCCCTACAACAAGTGGATCGACCGCAACTCGGAAGATAATCTGACGAAGGTGGAATAGCCCACACCCACTCCCGGGGCGGTAACATCCCGGGAATGGATGCCATACAAACGCTGACCGTCGCCGGCCTTGCCTTGTTCGCCGGCGAAGGCTTCCGCCGCGCCCTGCCGGCGCTGGCCCGCCTGCACCTCCCGGCCGCTGTCCTCGGCGGATTGGCGGTTGCGGTGACCGTATTGCTGTTGCCGAAGGCCGGGCTGGCAACGCCGGTTTTCGACAGCGCGCTCAAATCGCCGCTGCTCGTGGCCTTCTTCACCACGCTGGGTTTCGGCGCTAGCCTGCCCCTACTGCGAGCCGGCGGGCGACAGGTGCTGCTGTTCCTCGGGCTGGCCACCTTGCTGGCGGCCGCCCAGGGCTTGCTCGGAATGGGCATTGCCAAGGCACTCGGCTTGCCGCCGCTGTTCGGCGTGCTTACCAGCACCGTCACCTTGGCCGGTGGTCCGGCGACTGCGCTGGCTTTCGCCCCGGCCTTCGAGCAAGCCGGCGTTTCCGGAGCGGAGGCGGTCGGCATCATTGCCGCCATGGGCGGCATCGTGTTGGGCGGACTGGTCGGTGGGCCGGTGGTGGGCGCGGTGTTGCGCGACCAAAACCGCGCAGCGGCGAGCGGAGCGCCTGCGCGGGGTGTTCCAAGTGAACTACCAGCGGCGTCCGACACCACGCCGGCAGCCCAAGCGGCGCCCACTTCCCTAGCCCCAACCACTACCCAATCCGCCATGCAGGCCATCCTTTTGGTGTTGACGGTCATGTGGGTTGGCACGTTCGTCGGCGCTGGGTTCAAAGCCGTGGGCATCACTTTGCCGGCCTATGTAGGAGCCATGCTGGTGGCCGCCGTGGTGCGCAATGTCGCCGACGCCATCGGTTGGCGCTTGCCGCTGCCCGCCATTGAAACTTTCGGCAGCCTTGCACTGCCGCTGTTTATGGCCATGGCGCTCATGACTCTGGAGCTGGGCAAGCTGGCGGGCCTCGCCGCGCCGCTGCTAGCGAACTTGGCTGCCCAAACGCTGTTGGTGGTGCTGGTGGCACGCTGGCTGGTGCCGCGCCTCATGGGGCGCGACTACGATGCCGCCGTCATGGCCGGCGGTTTCACCGGCTTCATGCTCGGCACCACCGCCAACGCCATGGCGGTCATGCGCACCGTCACCGACCAGTACGGACCGGCGCCTCGCGCTTTTCTCGTCGCTCCACTGGTAGGCGCGTTCTTCATCGATTTCGCCAATGCCGTCATCATCACCGGCTTCCTCAACTGGCGATGAGCCCCGACGTTTCTCAGGAAATTCTCATGCGTTTTTCAGGAAAGACCGTCGTCGTGCTCGGCGGCAACAGCGGCATTGGCCTCGCCGCTGCCAAGGCGTTTCAGGCGGAGGGAGCGCGGGTCGCTGTCACCGGCCGTAACGAGGCCACGCTCGCGGCGGTAGCGGCGGAACACGGCTTGCTGGCGCTGCGTGCCGATGTGGCGGATGTAACAGTCACGCGGTCGGCCTTGCAGCGCATTCAGCAGGAACTCGGCAACATTGACGTGCTGTTCGCCAATGCCGGCGTGGGCGGCTTCGCTACGCTGGAGCAGGTGACAGAAGACTTCTGGGATGAGGTGCACGCAGTGAACCTCCGCGGCATCTTCTTTGCCGTACAGTCCGCCGCTCCACTCATGAACGACGGCGGCGCCGTGGTCATCACCGGTTCCATCGGGTCGGTGCTGCCGCTAGCTGGCAACACGGTCTATGCCGCTGCCAAGGCTGGCCTGCGCGCGGCGGCGCGCATTCTTGGTGTTGAACTGCTACCCCGCAAGATTCGCGTGAACCTGATGAGCCCAGGCCCAACCGATACCGAAATCTTCCGGCGCGGCACCACCCCCGAACAACAAGCCGCCATGCTCGAGATGATGCGCAACAATGTGCCAATGAAACGCGTGGCGGAGCCTGAAGAGATGGCGAGAGCGGTGCTGTTCCTGGCGTCGAGTGACGCCAGCTATATCAACGGCGTCGATTTGTTCGTGGATGGCGGCTGCGTCGAACTGTGATTTTGCTGTCCACGCGAGCTGTCGTTCGATGACTGTTGCTTCAAGCACCCTGCGCTCGTCCCTCTGGATGCTGGCCTCCAGCCTGTCCTTTGCGGTGATGTCGGCACTGGTGAAGGTTTGCATGCAACTCGGCGTGCCATTTACGCAAGCGGTGTTCTATCGCGGCATCATCGCGTGGTTGCTCGCCATGTCGGTGCTGCACTTTCATGGAAGTTCCATGAAGACCGTGCATTGGAAGGCGCAGCTATTGCGCGGCGTCATCGGTATCGTTGGCGTTTTTGCTTATTTCGGCGCCGTCGTCTTGCTGCCCTTGGCTTCGGCCATCACGCTAATCTATACCTCGCCTTTGCTGCTGGCGGCCGTGATGTTGATCCAAGCAAGACAGCGTCCGTCTTTGCTGGTGTTAGCCACTTTGGGCGCAGGCTTCGTCGGCGTCTTGTTGCTGGTACAGCCCAGCTTCAGTTCCACGCAGTGGCTAGGCGTAGCGGCCGCCCTCCTCTCTGCGTTCATGACAGTCGCAGCAGCTATGCATATACGCACTCTGGCTCGCTTGAACGAGCCGGCGTGGCGAACCGTGGCGTGGTTTTCCTTGTTCGTCATGCTCGCTGCAACTCCCGGATACGTGTCCAGCCACCCCGGTGAACTCAGTTGGAAAGCCAGCCTGAGCGTTCTTGCCATGGGCCTGGTGGGCGCTCTCGGGCAAGTGTTTCTAACGTTTGCCTATGAGCAAGGGCACGCGTTGCTGGTTTCGCTGCTGGGCTATGCGCAGATTGTCTTCACGACACTCATTGGCATGCTCTGGTGGCACGAACATCCGGGGCTGGCAGCGTGGCTTGGCATCGCGCTCATCATTGGTAGTGGTGGCATTGCCACGAGTTTCATGGGGCGCGTGAACATCGGGCGGCCGCCACGCTCCTCATGACGCGAGCAGTCGTGAATTTGCACCAGCCACCTGCTGTAGCCAAGAGCATCGGCGGCGCTAATGCCAGTGCAGCCGTGTTAGCTCTTGACGCTGCTAGGTCGTAGCTGCCGGAATTTCCACACAGGCACCGAAAGGAATTTTCTTGGCCTCGACGTGCGGTGTGGTCAAAAGCCACAGCACCGGCGATGGCGGAGCCCCTTGTGGAAAGGCGCCGAATCCGTCCGTAGCATAAAGCAGTACAGCGTCCGGGGCTTCCCGTGCCACCCACTCAAACACCGGTCGGAAGTCCGTCCCCCCGCGGCCCTTCATCGCCATGCGTTGCGGCACCTCAACACCGTCCATGGCTTCAAATACCCGCACTTCCTGGATGGCAGCGTCCGCCTGTAGCAAGGTAACGCGGCACGGAAACGCTTCGCGAAACGCCCTTAGCTCGCCGAGCAGCTTAGCCAACGTTTGGTCATCCATGGAGCCCGAGGTATCAATGGCGAACACCACTTCGCGCGGGGCTTCCACCCCGAGCGATGGCAGGAACAAGCCGCGATGTAGATGCTTCTTGCTGAAAGGAAAGCTGGACCAATCGGACTTCAGTCGGTCCGTCAGCCATACGCGCAGTAGGGCGCGCCAATCGATACGGGACTGGTGCAGAGCGCCAAGCTCGCGCTGGAACGCCCCGGCGGCGGAACCTTGAAGTTTCGTGCCAATTTCGGCTGCCAACTCGGCGCGGATTTCGCGCATCCGTTCAATATCGGGCGCATCGGCGGCCCTTAAGGGGCGGACCGCAGGGTGGTCGGGGCTTATCAGGTCCGCCCCGATGTCCGGCACTATCCCGGATTCGCAGTCGACATCTCCCCCATGCGGGGTACGGCGGCTGGTTGCGTCGTCGTCTTCCGGCAACTGTTCGTAGATTTGTTCGGCCGTCAGGCCGGCATAGTTGGCATCGGCCATGCCATCTGCAGGGAGGCGGAAGCCCTGCTCAAGCAACATCAGGTTAATGGCGTGGTCGCAGGCGATGTTCCAGCGACGTGGCTGGCGGCTCTGTCGACGTTCACCGTGGCCAAACACCACGTGCATCACTTCATGCGCAAGTAGGCCACGGGTTTCGAAAGAGGAAAGCCCGCTTACCCATTTCGGATTGTAGAAGAGGTGGTAGCCGTCAGTAGCGGCGGTGGAACACCATTTGGAACCTTGAACGGGCACCAGCGGCAGCCGCAGCACGGCGGATGCGAGAAACGGCTTCGACAGCGCTAGCCGAATGCGTGCACGCTGCACCTGCAGCGCGACTGCCTCAGCCGAGAAGGAGTTGGCCATGGCTCTTCAAGAAGGCTTTGTATCCGGGCTCACGAGCGAAAGCCGGGCTGGCCTTCAGCATGTCACGCGCCATGACCACCGCGAATTCCGGCGGCAGACGGCCGAGTAAACCCGCTGCGGCCTTTGCCACAGCAGGGTCTTTACCGTGGTACGCAAACCAGGACGTGACAACATAAATTCCATCGAGGCCCTTGGGTAGCGCAGCATCTTCAGGATTTGCCACCAAGGCCCGTAGCTGGTCTTCGTGCAAAGCTTGCTTCGCGAATTTCACGAATTCCACGGCAGCGCCTTCGCCGATGATGCCGGGCAACACATCCCGGCATTGCGCCACACTGCCGAAGCGCTTCACCACGTCCGAGACCATTTCCCAGGAGCGTGGCGTGGCGAACGCAGCACTGTCGCCGGGCTCTTCTTGCAGCAGCGCCGGACGTACGCCGAGGAAGCCAACGACCAACGGCGTGATGCTGTTGGCAAGCGCCCACGCCCGCCAGTCGTCGATGTCGGTTTCGAACTGCAAGTGCACGAAGCGGTTCGCCAACGCACTAGACATGCGGAAGGTGACGGCGCGATCTTGCGCGCGGTTGCCGGCGGCAACAATCCACCAACCATCGGGGAGTTCGTATTCGCCGACGCGGCGATCGAGCACCAGCTGGTACAAGCTGGCCTGCACCATTGGCGGCGCTGCATTGATTTCATCGAGAAACAGAATGCCGGGTGGGCGGTCCGCGCGCGGCAGAAACGCCGGTGGGCACCACACGGCCTGCCCATCCTGAATGGCCGGGATGCCCCGTAAGTCCGTTGGGTCCAGCAGGGATGCGCGCAGGTCCACGACGGGCAGCGAACGACGGCGCGCAATAGCGTGCACCAACGAGCTTTTGCCGACGCCCGGCGGGCCCCAGATGAAAGACGGCCAGCGCTGGTCGAGCAAAGATTCCAGGACCGTGTCGAGGCGGGACGGTTTCATGAGCGCAGCATTCCTTCAGCGGGGGGCGGTTCAGATTTAAATGCACCGGTGTTTACCAGCCAGATGATTGGTTCGGTGGCGGCGAACCACCAGAAGCGTTGGGTCAGCGGCTCCATCCATTTGTTGGGAATGTAGGCGCAGCAGTGATTCGGAATGCCCAAACATTGCAGGAACCAGTGGTGTGGAGAAAAGCCGATGGCCGGAACCAGCCCCGAGGGCGCGGAGATGTCCGGCACACGGCACACCATGCGGAAGACTGGGCAGTCGAGAGATACCCACGCTCCTTGCAGGGAACAAGCATGCAGTCCCATCAGCCATTCTGGGGAGGGCTGCACTAATGAAAAAATTCCTGCGGCCAGTGGTTGCACAGCGAGGCTTGCCGTGGAGTGCGCCTTGTAGTTTTTTTCCGTGCGGGTAGGGACGCTACGCACGTAGAGCCGACATTCCACCTTGAGGCCATCGGCTGACGTGATGGCTTGTTCAAGGCTCTGGCGCGTGGCTTCCAGCCATTCCGCGCTGAAATCCAGCGCCAGCAATGAGGGGGAAGCTTCATGCGTAACGAGACCGCACAGCGGCTGCGGCGTTTGCGCCAGCACTGGCTGCAGTTTCTCGAACCCACCGGGCGGCAGAAAGGTGTGCTGCGGCGGATGGTCTCGCCGGTTGCGGTCTGCGAGAGTGGCAACGTAACTGTTCCGCTCGAGGTCGAGGTAGCCCAGCCCTAACAACGGGTTCTCGCAGCGGAACGCGCGATTTTTCACGCTGCCATCGGCCAGTGCACCAGCAGCAAACAAGCAGTCGAGGTCGTTGCGGTCCAACGGGATGGCCGCGCGACGCGCGGCCTCCACGGTTTTGACAAACGAGGACTCCCGCGATGGACAGGAGCCGAGAGCGGTGTGCAAATGCTTGAGTAGGTCTGCGAACAAGGACTCTGCTTCCGGCTGCTCCTGAAGAAGGCGAACCGCGAGATACGTCGCCGCCAATGGCACCTGCACCATGGGTTGGCGCTGTTTCTGAGCGTAGTTCCGCCAAGCGCTCATTGGGCAGCCGCCAGCTTGGCCCGTAGGGCTTGTGCTTCTTCGGGGTGCGCCATAGCTAGAAAAGCCAAGCGACCCTGCAGGCTGGCAAGCGAGAGTGGCGTGCCATGCCAGTGCGCCTCCCGACCGTTTTCTATGGCGTGAACGGCAGCCCGGAGTTCGCGACGTAAATGGCGTGGCACGGAGACGCGGTCGTTTACGGCAAGCCCAGTGACCATTTGGCGGCGCCCACGACGGAAGATGTTGGTCTTCTTCGGGTCCAACTCCAGCCCGACCTGACCCAGCACTCGCTTTGCATGGCCCAGCATTTTCACCGCGCCACTGCCGCCGGAGAACGTGAGGTCGTCGGCGTAGCGGGTGTATTGAACATGATGGCTCGCGGCCAACTCGGTAAGAATTTCATCGGACCGCAGCAGAACGCGGTTCAACAGCGCCGGGCTTGTCGGTGCACCAATGGGTAACGCGCCTTCCGCGGTGACGAGATCTAGCAACAGACCCACTGCGGTTGATGACAGCGCCGGCTGCAGGTCGCGACGGAGTGCCCCCAGAACGCGCTGCCAGCGGACGCTCGGGAAGCATTGACGAACATCGGCGTTGGCGACCACGCGCTGACCGACATGTGGTGCGGCGTTGTCGCAGATGCTGCGACCAGCGACGAACCCACACGCAGCAGCATGTGCACCCAGCGGCGCAAGGTAGGCGCGCAACACGGCACGCTGCGCAACCTTCACGGGCCAAGCCGGCGCATGAATAACCCGCGTGCCGCCTGAGGACTTTGGCAGTGTGTAGCGGCGATAGGTGTGGTCTAGCAGGTGCCCGGGGGCGGCGGCTCGGCGGCACCATGCCAGCGCTACCCATAGCGCGCCCAGCTCTTCCGGGAGCAGCGGCGCACTTAGTTCAAGCAACGCCGCTTCCCTACGGCTGACGGGCGCCAGCTGTTGCGCCACGCGTTGTGCCGCGGCTTGGAAGCGCGCCGCTCCTATATCCTTCGCCAATGCGACCACTGTACGAGCCTGACGCCGCGCCAATAGCAAACGGCAATCGTCGCGGAGTGACTCCTCGCCAGGCAGCAGATTCCAGCGGGTGTGCCAGCGGTGAGCTTTGCCTTTTGCAAGAGGCTGCCGCCATAACACCGCGGCCACGTGGGCCAACGTTTCGGGGTTACGCAGACGATAAGCATCCAACTGCGCTTCAGGAACCGGATGGCCTGCAGCACCGAGCTGTTGGGCCGCCGCTTCTGCCATGCCGGCGGGAAGGCGGCGGTGTTGCAGCAGGGCCGTGAGTACTGGCACGGGTAGCGTAGGTACCACTTGGCGAGCCGACTCCGGTTGCACTTTCGTCCACTGCAAAACTACTTGCGCCATGGCAGGAGCCGGCCATTCGGTAGCCACCAGCTCTTGCTCGAACACAGCCACGAACCCGGGCAGATAGAGCGGCTTGCCGCCGCGCTGCAAGTAACCGGGCATGCGCGCAAGAAAGCTTTTCGGTTCGCGCATCCATTGGGGGGCCTGGTGCCATTCTGGCGTGCCGATGAGCGGCGCCTCCCAATGAAACCAAGACAAGCCTTCGTGACCGTTTTTTCCGGCGGGCGTCAATACCGCCCGCAATTGGGCAAATTCGTTCTGCAAGCTTTGCGGGTCGATGCTTTGCGCTACATGGTCCAGTAGCGGGCGAGCATCTTCCATACCCAGCAGCACCCTGCGTAACAGCGGCGCAAACGCGGCATTGGAAGCGCGGGCAAGGCGGAACGCGACACCAGCCCCGGCAGACCGCCAGACTTTGGAGGAGCCCGAAACGGCAGCGAATACGTTGGCTGAGAGCAGCATTTGCTCATGCGCGGGTTTCCAACTGGCTTGCAGACGCACTTTTTCGATGCTCGAAAAAGCGCTCCATGACCAATGGTTGGCGGCGAGACCTGCCACCACATCATCTACGCTGCACGTCCACCATGCCGGCAGCCGCACATTAGGTACCCGTTCCTGCCAGAGCGCCGCGGCTTCCGGCGCCATGGGAGCCCAGCGTTGGTAGGCGCGAGCGGCGGATGGCGCGACTGGCGGCGTGGGCGGTGCGGCCATGAGCGGTGGCACAGCGAGCTGTTCGCGAAGCACCTTGTCGGCGACGGGGCCGCGCGGCATGGCCAACAAAATATTGCCGGCGCGGCGGAAGTCGGCGCACTGCAGCGCCACCTTGGCTTGGACCACCAAGCGTTCCGTACCGAAGCGCGCCGCCTGTTGCTTGCGCGACCAGCGCAGATACGGCGTGGGTGCGTCTTTCAGTACCAGTGCGCGCAGGGAGGGCGATTCTTGCAGCCAGCGCTGAACCCGTAGCGGCAGGTAGACACTTTTCAGAGGCGACAATTGCACCAGTGGCTTGCCAGCACTGGTTAATGCTTTAGCGGCGCGGGACAGTTCGCGCTCCATCAGGTAGACGGTGACGCTAGTGATGTCCGTTGCCGCGACCAGCATTTCCGCTGCGGATTTGGACTGTTGCGCCATGGCGGCCCACAGGAACCGTAGACGAAGGCCGGGCTTGGCTTCGTTCCAACCCCCCAGAGATGGAATGCTCCCCTCGTGGTCGAGGCATTCCACCAAGGCTTTGGCCAAATACGAACCGCGCAGCGGACCGGAACCCAGTTCGGTAGTGGTGTAGTACGGACGAGCACCCACTTCCAGCGCCAGCGCGACTAACCGACGTATTTCCGGCACCAGTTCCGGAAATGCTGCCGTGACTGGTGCGGACAGCACGCCACGGGCCAACAGCGCGGCCATGAGCGGGCGCGCCGCTGCTACTGCCCACACTTGCCGCAACGCGACCACGGGCGTGTGGTTCGGAAACAGCGCTAACAACTGGCCGACCACTTCCGGGTTACCAAACGGCAAAGCGCGATCGAAGCTTTCCGCAAAGCCGGATTCGTACGGGTTGTGTTGAACCAGTATTTCGCCGAGTACTGCTTCGCCACGAACTTCTGGAGGGGTTTGGCTGGCGACGCGAGGCGACAGTTCAAATAGCCGCTCGGCGGCGTGCGGCAACGGCAGCGCGTTTACGGCAGCCAACAAGGCCGCTTCCACTTCCGCGATTTTCGGAAGTTCCTGACGAGACGGATAGATAACCATAAGCAGATCCCCCCTTTCCCTTCACTTCAACAACGAACTCTCCGGTGAGAGACGGGCGGTACGGCACGAAGGGGTCGTTGCGTCCCGCAACTTGCGGGGCAGCACCGACCCCTTCGTGACGGACTGCCCGGCTAGCGCCGGAACAGGGCAGGCTTGCGCATTCCTGGCGAAACACCAGGTGAGTCTGAAAGGGAAAGGGGGGCTGCAAACCATAGGCAGAAAGTATGAAAGGCCAGAGGCTCAAGGCATGAGCCACCCCTCTTGTTCTGCCACTTCTTCGGCAGCGCGCTCACCGGCTGATTGGGTGAGGGCCAGCCAGTGCTCCACTCGCACCGGGGCAAACCAACGATGGCGCCAAACCAGCTCCAGCGCCAACAGCCGCGGCAAGTTCACGACGTGGCAATCGCCAAGGCCGGTGAGCTCACGGAGCGACCGGCGCGGATTGAAGCGTGCTTGTTGGCGGCTTTCATCCACTTCAAGGTTCGGCACGCGCGCCAGCATGGAGTAGCCCGTGGTGCTCAGGTGCGCCCAGCTCGCCTCCGCAAGGCCAGCGTGCAGGCGCAGTAAGTCTGCTTCGTGCAAGCAGACCATGGTGTAGATGCCCTTGGTGACAGGCACCAGCTTGATTGGTACAGAGCGGTCCACTTTTGCTGGCGTCGCGCCTTCACCGAAGAAAGTGAGTTGGGTGGTGTGAAGCAGGGGGTGGTCGAACGGCTTGTAGCGAGCACAAGCGGCCCCCAGTGAAAAGCGTAATTGCGTGGAACAACTGAAGTCCGTTTGTAGGAAGTAGTCCCATGGGTTGCCGCGCGCTAGCGCTATGCCAGCTGAAGCCGCCGAGCGTGGCGGCAGTATTTCCGTGCAGCGCATATGCCGTACTTGGTGCTGGCGCTTGCTACCAATGTACTCCGCGCGCCCGCCCCGATTCAGCAGATAGCCGGCAATATCCACACTGTGCAAACTGTACAAGCGAAATTCTTGCGCTACGGATGCCGAGGCCACGAGTTTGGCTACAGCCATATCTAGCGGGCTGCGCTCGAAAGGAAACTGGGTTGCACCGACCGTGGCAATAGCAGCATCCAAGCCGTTGGCCGCAGATGCATCGGCGCCGGCCGATATGAGCAACGTTTGCAGCTGTTCCGCAAGCAGCGGGTCGCCATTCAGCATGGCGTACCCCCACGCTGCGTAAACCATAGCGACGGAGACGGGGATATCCGAGGGGCTAGCGACGGGCGGGTGCGATTCTTCGTCTTCAGAACCGAGATCTACAATGGTGCTCATGCCCCCCATGTTGCGAGGCGCAGTGGCTCAAGGCATGAGCCTCGGGAAAATTCAGCGGCGCCTTTCCTGCCGACTCGCTTCGTTCAATCTCTTCCACCTCTCCACGGCCTGCGCTTACCATGCGCCATGGGTTTTCGCTTCCGCCGCTCCGTTAGTTTGTTGCCAGGCATTCGCCTGAACTTCGGTACGCGCGGGGTGAGCACCAGCGTGGGCGGACGCGGCTTCACGTTGAACTTCGGCAAGCGCGGCATTCGCACTACCGTTGGTATTCCCGGTACGGGTATTTCCTACAGCGAGATGTTGACCCGCAACCAAGGCGCGGATGTCAGCTCTGTTGACAACACGCCGCCCGCGACGGGCAGTTCCATCGGTTGCGGTACCGTCGTGGTGATCGTGTTGGTCGTCTTGGGATTGGCGCGGCTGATTGGTGGACCCATCGACGCTGGCAACAGCGTCACCAACGCGAGCGCGCCTGCGCCGCCCCCGTCTCTCCAGGTACCCATGGCAACGGTTACCGCTAAAGTACTGAAGTGCCGCGCAGCCTCTAATGCAAAGGCGCGTGTGCTACGCCGCCTGCCAAGCGGAACCGTGGTCGAGCAACTGGAACACGAGCAGGGATGGGTACGGGTTGTAGAGCTTGCTGCCGGTCCGCCCTCCCAGGTGGCGAGCAGCTGTTGGGTAGCGGAGCGTTTTCTGCGCCCCCACTAAAACGAGTACCTCATGTTTCGACGTTGGTTCGTGTTGTGGTTGCTTTGTGCCGGTTTGTTGGGCACCGCGGGTTACATTCGCTGGCAATTCCCCGGCCAGCAGCTCGGCATGGCCTGGACGCTAGGTACTGGCCGCGGCGTGGAGGGGGTGCAGGCACGCACCAATGCCATTGAGCGGCAAATCTTGCGCGGCAAGCCGGTAGCCCAGGAAGACCAGCACTATTTGGTAGACCTCTATTCCGCCATGGGCACCGGCGGTCGACACCTTCCGCCCATCCGGCAGTCAGGCCGCTTGATGCAGCACTACTTGGCGGCCAGCGGGCAAGCGCTGGAGGTCGATGCGCGTCTGTTTCTCGGTTCGCGGGTAGTGCTGAAGCAAACCGCCAAGCTTCGCCAACAGGCCCGCAAGCGTGCGGCGCTTACCCGCGGCGCGACAGTCGGCGGAGACGGCTACCAATGGACGCCCCAGTTCTACATGGCGAGCAGCTCCGACCCCGACAGCTTTTTCGGCCTTTACTGGGGCCGGCTCGGCTATCGCGCGCGCATCGACAGTTCCGGCAAGCGCCTGCACCTTCATTGGCGGGCAGAAGTGGACTGGCGCTGGCCCCGCTACGCCGAGTTGCGCCGTAAGTACGGCAAGGCGCGTGCCGAAGTCGTGCCCATTCCCAATTTTCGTGCTGTGGTTTACGGCAAGCAGCACGCCCTGCGCTTGAGCAATGGCCTCGGCGGCTATTTGGAGGAAGCCGGCCTGGCACGTAGCTTTCTGGCCTATGCCGAATGGGAGGAAGTCGTTCCGCTCTCGGGCATTCGGTAAACTGCGCGCTTCCCTGCCCCAAGGCTGAACCCCATGCGCTTTGCTTCCCTCTCCGACCGCTTGGCTGGCCTTGGCGCCGCCAAATGGGAAGTCCACTTCGAAGGTCAGAAACGCTCCCGTGCCGGGCAGCCCGTCATCATGTTGTCCATCGGTGAGCCGGATTTGCCGCCCCCGGCACGCGTGCTGGACCGTGTTGTGCAGTCCATGTATGCAGGCCGTACGCGCTACGCCAGTCCGCAAGGCGAGCCGGGGGCCCGCGAGGCCGTAGCACGCCATTTGGCGGAACGTTCCGGCATGGCTGTTTCGCCGGAGCAAGTGCTGTACTGCGCCGGTACCCAGAACGGCCTCTATACCAGCCTCATGACGGTGGTGGAGAGCGGCGACGAAGTGATTGTCCCGGACCCCTACTACGCGACATATGAAGGGCTCGTCGCTGCCAGCGGCGCCACTTTCGTACCCGTGCAGACGTCGCCTGAGGCTGGGTTCCATCTGACACCCGAAGCCTTGGAAGCCGCCATTACGCCACGCACCCGCGTGCTGCTGCTGAATACACCGAGCAACCCGACGGGTGCCGTGCTGTCCGAAGCCGAAGTAGATGCCATCGGCGCCGTGTGCGAACACCACAACCTGTGGATTTTGTCGGACGAGGTCTACGCGGACATCATGTTC
>CALPVO020000023.1 GCA_943327025.2 Janthinobacterium lividum | reverse complement strand
TGCTGCTTATGCGGCCGGCATGCAATTGTGGAACTACATTCAAATGCCAGCCTTCGCTTTGGGTGCAGCGGTCTCGGCCATGGCTGCACAGAACATTGGTGCGGGTCTCTGGGATCGCGTCCGCGAAACCACACGCGTTGCCTTGGGCTTCAATTTGCTGTTGACGGGTTTGCCGGTGCTGCTGCTGTATTTTCTGGACCGGCCGCTGTTGGGCTTGTTCCTGCCGGCCGGTAGCCCGGCCATTGAAATTGCCCATGGTATCGATCAAATCGTGTTGTGGAGCTTCCCGTTGTTCGGCGTCACCATGGTGCTCTCGGGCGTGGTGCGTGCTGCTGGTGCCGTCGTGGCGCCACTGCTCATCTTGGTGGTCACCATGCTCGGCTTTCGGGCCACAGCGGCGTTTTGGGCCATCGACCACTACGGCGCCAACGGCGTTTGGTGGGTCGCGGCGTGGACTACCGTGCTGGGTTTTGTCCTGACGGGTGCATATTACCTTGCAGGTAGTTGGCGCCAGGCCAAGCTCGTCACGGCTTAAGCGTCGGGCAAAATTTTTCCAGGGTTCATGAGGTCCAGTGGATCCCAAGCTTGCTTAATGGCGCGCATCAGTTGCAAGGTGCCGGCGCCGAATTCCGCCTGCAGTTTGTCGCGCTTGCCGAGGCCAATACCGTGTTCGCCGGTGCAAGTACCGCCATCGGCCT
Organism: Janthinobacterium lividum; assembly: GCA_943327025.2. Taxonomy (GTDB): domain Bacteria; phylum Pseudomonadota; class Gammaproteobacteria; order Steroidobacterales; family Steroidobacteraceae; genus CAIOHZ01. Next base: position 13,659 of record CALPVO020000023.1, on the reverse strand, counting down.
GTGCCCGCGTGATCATACGGGCGTACACCTCGTTGACGAGGTCCGCTTCGCGGGAAGGGGCGGGGTCGTGCAAAAACACGACATGGAAGTTGCCATCGCCCACATGGCCGACAATCGCGGCCGTGAGCCCATGGGCATCCAAGTCCTCACGAGCCGCTACAAGGTTGTCAGCGAGCCGCGACACCGGCACAGCCACATCCCCGGTGACGGCTTCAGTGCCAGGACGCAAGGCACGCCCGGCGTGGTAGGCAGTGTGCCGCGCGCGCCAAAGCTTCGCAATTTCCTTTTCATCCGTGCTGGTGCTGACGGCCGAGGCGCCGTGCCCGTGGACGACTTCGCGAGCGCGTTCCAGTTGCTCTGCCACACCTGCAGGCGTGCCATGAAACTCGATGAACAGTGTGGGTGTTTCGGGCAAGCTGGTGCCGGACCACGCGTTGCAGGCACGCGCCGCCACTTCGTCGATAAACTCCATGCGGGCTAATGGCGCACCGAGTTGTACCAGTTCGATAACCGTATCCACAGCGGGACGTATGGCGGGATAGGCGCAGGTGAGCGTGCCCACGGCTTCGGGGCGCGGGTGCAGCCGCAACGTGATAGCCGTGATGATGCCGAGTGTGCCTTCGGCGCCAGTCATCAGATGGACTAGGTCGTAGCCGGCGGACGTCTTGCGGGCGCGACTACCAAACCTCACCACCTCGCCTTGGGGCGTGACGACCTCGAGGGCGAGGACGTTCGCCGACATGCCGCCATAGCGCACGGTGGTGGTGCCCGAGGCGCGGGTGCTGGTCATACCACCGATGCTGGCGTTCGCGCCCGGGTCGACCGGGAAGAACAACCCGGTCTCGCGCAGCGCATGGTTTAGCCCCTCACGAGTGAGGCCCGGTTGGACCGTACAATCCAGATCTTCGGGCGAACACTCCAGCAACTGGTCCATACGGGAGAGGTCGATACACACGCCGCCCCGCACCGCCGCAATATGGCCTTCGAGGGAAGTGCCGGCGCCGAACGGCACCATGGGCACGCGATGCGCAACGCAGAGGCGAACGATTTCTGCCACTTCAGCCGTGGTTTCCGGCCAGATAACGCCATCCGGCGGGAAGAACACGGCGTTGCTTTCGCCATGCCCGTGCTGCTCGCGCAGGGTGGCATTGGTGGAAAAGCGCTCCCCGAAACGGGCAGCGAGTTCGGCAAAAGCAGCGGGCAGGTTCATGGGAAAGAATGCTACGGTATCGTGGCGGCTTGCGGTACTGGTAACGACTGAAGGAGTTCCGCCATGTGGCGTTCGTTAGGGTTGATGTTGTTGATGCTGGGAGTGGTGCCTGTGGCTGGTGCAATTGAGGAACCTGCCTTCAAGTTGCTGCTGAAAGACGGCGACCATGAAGTGCGGCAGTACGCCCCGACGGTGGTCGCGGAGGTAGTGGTGGGCGGCGATCTGGAGACCGCCTCAAGCCGGGGTTTCAGCTTGGTTGCCGGTTACATCTTTGGGGGGAATCGGACCGTCTCGGCCGTTTCAGCCGAACCTGGCTCGGAACGCATCGCCATGACGGCGCCGGTGGTCGCGGTACCAGAAGACCGCCAGAACCTCGAAGGCGCGAACCGTTGGCGGGTGCAATTCGTCATGCCCTCGAAGTACACCCTGGCCACCTTGCCGCGCCCGAACAATCCGGCGGTCGCGCTCCGCGAGTTACCTGGACAGCGCACGGCGGTACTGCGCTTTTCCGGCTTCATGAACGAGGCGAAAGTGGAGGGCAAGGCGCAAGAACTACTCATGTGGCTAAAAGCACGGGGCATGCGCGCTGTGGGGCCGCCGCGTTTGCTGCGCTACGACCCGCCTTGGACGTTGCCGTTCATGCGGCGCCACGAGGTGGTGTTCGACGTGGAAGCCAAGGACTGAGCCGCCGCGGCTCGATGACTTTCACGGGGGCCTGCTGACTGCGGGCCCCGCGATTGCCTCATGGCCGCGCCAGAAACTCCAGCACGGGCGGCAGCGTACGGGCTGCGTCTTCTTCCTGCGGCACATGCCCCAGGTCTTCAAACACCACCAGATGGCTGTCGGGGATGTCCGCGTCGAAGCGGTCGCCTGCCGCGGGCGGTATCAGGCGATCCTGGCCACCCCAAATGATGAGCGTGGGTTGGCGCAAGGTCTTTAGCGCCGAGGTGTCCGCCCCCCAGCGCGGCTGGGCCATCCGCTGGATGAGAGCTTGCCGGTTACCGGCGCGGACGGTCATGGCGAAATAGCGGTCCACCAGTTCCGGGGTGACCCGTTCCGGGTGCCCGAAGACATTACGCACGCTGCTTTCCACCATGCTTCGCGGCAGGATGCTGTTCATGAGGGGTGCCAGTACCGGGTTGCGCGCCAAGCGGAAGCCGATAGGCACCGACTTCGAGGCGACGGGGTAACCGGCAGAGTCAACGAGAATGAGGCGATCGACCCGCTCCGGATGGGCAGCGGCCACGGCCCAGGCGATGGCCCCGCCCAAGGAATTGCCGCCTAAAACGCAGTGCTGCACGCCCAAATGGTCGAGCACGGCCACGACGTGGCGAACATGGGCCTCGATGCTGTAGTCCGCATCGGGTGCCGGCCCAGTCAGTCCGAAGCCCGGCAAGTCGAAGGTGATGACGCGGCGTTGCTGCCGCAAACCAGCCACCCAGCCTTCCCAGGTGTGCAGGGAAGACGAGGTGCCATGGAGCAGGACGATGGGGGCGGGGTCGTCGCGAGGGCCTTCATCGCGCAGGTGGAAGGGCATACCGTCCACCGCCACGAACTGCGATGGTGGGGGTGCCCAGCGCCCTTGCAGCGCGCTGACCGGCTGGTCCGGGGCCCAGAAGGCGATGGCAGGGACTGCCACCGCCACCAGCAAGAGTGCCAACACGGTTCCTGACCACTTCTGCCAGCGTTTCATGCGCGCTCCTGAAGGCACCGCTGACACGGCACCCGGGGTTCCCTGCAAAAGGCAGGGGTTTTATTGGTATTTTTTCGCCATCGCTTCGAGCGGGATGACCTTGATTTTCTGGGCCATGCCCGAGCAACCGAAGGCATCGTAACGGGCGATGCAGATGTCGCGCGCGGCCAGCATGGCGTCCTTCATGTACTTGCGCGGGTCGAACTCGCCGGGGTTCTTGGCCATCGCTCGGCGGATGGCGCCTGTCATTGCCAAACGAATGTCGGTATCGATGTTGATCTTGCGCACGCCGTGCTTGATGCCTTGCTGGATTTCTTCGACGGGCACGCCGTAGGTCTCCTTCAAGTCACCGCCGTATTCACGGATGATTTCCAGCCACTCCTGCGGCACGCTGGACGAGCCGTGCATGACAAGGTGGGTGTTCGGAATCTTGGCGTTGATTTCCTGCACGCGCTTCATGGCGAGGATATCGCCCGTGGGCTTGCGGCTGAACTTGTAGGCGCCGTGCGAGGTGCCGATAGCAATGGCGAGCGCGTCCACGCCGGTCTTCGCGACGAAGTCCGCGGCCTGGTCGGGGTCCGTCAGGAGCTGGTCGTGGGACAGGATGCCTTCAGCGCCCGAGCCGTCTTCTTCACCGGCTTGGCCCGACTCCAGCGACCCGAGGCAGCCCAGTTCGCCTTCCACGGAAACACCCACGGCATGGGCAATCTTGCAGACATGGCGCGTGACTTCGACGTTGTATTCATAGGACGCCGGAGTCTTGGCGTCTTCCATGAGCGAGCCGTCCATCATCACCGAGCTGAAGCCCGAGCGAATGGACTGCACGCAGACTGCGGGGCTGGCGCCGTGGTCCTGGTGCATGCACAGCGGAATGTCCGGGTACTGCTCGATAGCCGCTTCGATGAGCTTGCGCAGGAACGGCTCGCCGGCATATTTGCGGGCCCCGGCCGATGCCTGAAGGATGACCGGGCTTTGCGTTTTTTCCGCCGCCTGCATGATGGCCTGAACCTGCTCGAGGTTGTTGACGTTAAAGGCAGGCACGCCGTAGCCGTTTTCGGCGGCATGGTCGAGCAACTGACGCAGGGAGATGAGGGCCATGGGGAACTCCAGAGGCTACGGTGGCAAGTATCAGCCCTGAATGATGCAGCAAGGACCGCGTCCAAGGGAAGGGCGTCGGGGTGCTGGTCGGCTCCGGGTCGCTTTAGTGTCGCAACAACGTCAGGAGGTCTTCGGGGCGTTCCAGCACGAAAGCCCCTGGATGCCGCTGAAGTGCGCCTTCTTTGCCGTAGCCCCACTGAGCATAGGCCACCGGGCAGTCCGCTGCGGCGGCCGCCCCGAGGTCGGCCAGACTGTCCCCCACCATCAGCAGGGAAGCGGGGCTAACCCCCAGCGCCTCGGCGGCGGCGAACAGCAGGAAGGGCTCCGGCTTGCGTTCTTGGCGGCGACTTGCTCCGTGCACGGTGACGAAACGCGAGGCGATACCAGCACTGCCCAGCACGGCCAAGGCGAGATCGGGTGGCTTATTCGTGACCACGGCCAGCGGCCAGCGGCCCTCGAGGGCGGCGAGCAGTTCCGTAATGCCCGAAAACAATTTTCCCCGCCCCAAGGGGTCCCGTAGGGACTGTTCGTCGTAGGCGGCGCGGACCCGCTTCAGCGTGGTGCTGTCCGGTTCGGGCAAGCCGTGGCTGGCCAAGGCGCGGTCAATGAGGGCGTCGGGGCCGTCGCCAATCCAATGAATGACTTGCTTGACGTCGAAGGGCGCCAACCCTTCCTTCGCCAAGGCGAAGTTCAGGGCATCGCTAATATCGGGTGCGCTGTCGACCAAAGTGCCGTCGAGGTCGAAGGCAATAGCAGCGATGGCAGCGATGGCAGCAGGGGCTGGAGTGGAGCGGGGCATGCGTTGAGGTACTTGTGGAACAGAAGCGTGAGGGAACCCCTGTAGCGAACCCCGAGGCACATCTACCTTCGGTGGCTACAGGCCATGTGACGCGGTTCCTTCCGGCACGTCGCTACTCGTTCATTTGAGTACGACACCGGTATTGTGGAGGAGTCCGGTAGAAAACTCACGCCTTACGCTTGTCCTGTACGAGTCCGACTCGCTGCGATGTGGGTTCGGTGGCTAGGCTGCTAACATGACGCCCATGCAAAACAACGCGCTTGAACTGGACGTCCTCATCATCGGTGCCGGTTTGTCCGGTGTGGATGCCGCTTGGCACTTGCAGCGCCAGTTGCCCCACCTACGCTACGCCATTCTGGAGAGCCGGGCTGAACTGGGTGGCACTTGGAGCCTGTTCCGTTACCCGGGTATCCGTTCCGACTCGGACATGTACACGCTGGGCTTCCCCTTCCGTCCGTGGCGGGGAGAGAGGTCGCTGGCGGATGGCGCCACCATCCTGCAGTACATGAAGGACACGGCTAAAGACACGGGTATCGACCAACACATTCGATTACATCATCGTGCCGTTGCGGCGTCTTGGGATAGCGCCATTGCGCGATGGAAAGTCACGGTAGAGGTTGGGCCAGAACGGGCCGTGCAGGAACTGTCCTGCCGTTTCCTGCATTTGTGCACGGGCTACTATGACTACGAGCAGGGGCATGCTCCGTCGTTCCCGGGTGAGGAAACGTTCAGCGGCCAGCGAATCCATCCGCAGTTTTGGCCCGAAGGCTTCGACTACACCGGGAAGCGGGTAGTGGTCGTGGGTAGTGGGGCCACCGCGGTAACGTTGGTGCCCGCCATGGTGCCGCTAGCGGAGCACGTCACGATGCTCCAGCGGTCGCCTACCTGGATTGCCTCGCTGCCGTCGAAAGACCCGCTGGCGAATTTTCTACGCAAGTGGCTGCCGGCCGGCTTGGCGCATTCGTTGGTCCGGGCCAAACAAGTGGCGTACAGCTTGGTCACTTACCAAATTGCACGTCGCTGGCCGAATGTCATTCGCAAGGCCCTGCGCCAAGGTCAGCGAGCCTTTCTCGGCCGTGAATACGACATCGATAAGCACCTCACACCGCGCTACCAGCCGTGGGATGAGCGTTTGTGTTTGGTGCCAGACGGCGATTTGTTCCGCGCCATTCGCAGCGGCAAGGCGGAAATCGTCACCGACCAAATCGAGGCTTTTACCGCTGGGGGAATTCGACTGCAGAGCGGTCGCGAACTGCCGGCTGACGTTATCGTCACCGCGACTGGCTTGCGCCTGCTTCCGGGTGGTGGTCTTAAGGTGCAGGTGGATGGAGTGCCGGTGGACCTCGGGGCCACTTATGCCTACCAAGGCATCATGCTCGGCAACCTCCCGAATATCAGTTTCTGTGTGGGCTACATCAACGCTTCCTGGACGCTCCGCGCCGACTTGGTTTCCCGCTGGATTTGTCGCGTGTTGCGCTTGATGGAACGGAAGGGCTACACGATGGTGCGCCCGCGTTGCGATGCCAGCACGCTGCAGCCGCACCCTTTGTTGGAGTTCCGTGCGGGCTATGTGCAACGCTCCGTAGATATCTTCCCGAAACAGGGCGCCGGGTTGCCTTGGCGCTTCAAGCAGAATTTTCTATTCGACTTGGCCATGCTCCGCTGGCGCCCATTGCGCGACGGCACACTCGAGTTTACGAAGGGTTCTCGCTGAGCGACGTCTAATCACTGAGGGACGTCTATCCACGTGGGACGCTCATGATTGGGGTTCGATGGTTGCGAAGGCGAAGGCGAAGGCGCAGGCGGAGGCTTCTGCCTGGTCACGCGTCGGCGAGGATCCAGCGCGCTGCCTTTTCGGCAATCATCAGTGTGGGGCTCGCCGTGTTACCACTGGTGATGTTGGGCATGACACCGGCATCCACCACGCGCAGGCCAGCAATACCGCGCACCCTTAGCCGTGAATCCACTACCGTTTGAGGGTCGCTCGCCTGGCCCATGCGGGTAGTGCCCACCGGATGGAAGATCGTCGTGCCAACATCACCGGCGGCGCGCAGCAGTTCTGCATCCGTTTGTAGCGCCGGGCCTGGCTTGAACTCTTGCGGTTGGTAGTGCGCCAAGGCTGGCTGTTGCACCAGATTGCGTGCCACGCGCAAGGCAGTTACAGCTGTCGAGCGGTCTTCGTCGGTAGAGAGATAGTTCGGCGCAATGACCGGAGCGGCCATGGGGTCGGGCGATGCAGTCCGTACGGTGCCGCGACTGCTGGGGTTCAAGTGGCAAACGCTTGCGGTAAATGCCGGGAACGAATCCAGAGGTTGACCGAAGGCGGGCAGAGTCAACGGCTGCACATGGAACTCAAGGTCTGGCCAGGCCAGTTCCGTTCGGCTGCGAGTGAATACGCCGAGCTGCGAAGGCGCCATGCTTAATGGGCCCTTTTGCCACAAGGCGTATTGCAGGGCCATCGCGGCCTTGTGCCACCAAGATTGGTACAGCGTATTCAGCGTACGCGCTCCCTGCACGCGCCACGCGGTACGCAATTGGAGGTGGTCTTGCAGGTTGGCGCCGACGCCCGGCAAGGCGTGTTCCACCGGCAGACCGGCAGTACGCAGAAGGTCTGGGGCGCCTATGCCAGACAGCTGCAGCAAGTGGGGCGAGGCAATGGCGCCTGCCGCGAGTAGGACTTCCCGCCGAGCGTCAACTTCGATGACCGTCCTCTGACTACCACGCACCAAACTGACGCCGCTACAGCGTAGTTGTCCGTCGTGATTGCGCAACCAGTTGAGGCGGGTAGCTTGAGCGTGCGTCCACACAGTGAGATTGCGACGCTGCAGGGCAGGCTTCAGGAAGGCCTTGGTAGTATTCCAGCGCCAGCCTTGTTTTTGGTTCACCTCGAAGTACCCGACGCCTTCGTTGGTGCCGCGATTGAAATCTTCCGTGGCGGGAATGCCGGTTTCTTGTGCAGCCAGCGCCACGGCGTCGAGCAGCTCCCAGTGCAGGCGTTGCTTTTCCACACGCCATTCGCCGGTCTTGCCATGCCAAGGGCTGGCGCTAGGTGCGGCGTCGAGCGAGTGGTGGCTTTCGTGCCGGACGAAATCGGGTAGGCAGTTTTCCCAAGACCACTCGCGGTCGCCGGTCACTTCAGCCCAATGGTTGTAGTCGCGTGCCTGCCCGCGCATGTAGATCATGCCGTTGATGCTCGAACAGCCACCGAGAGTCTTGCCGCGCGGGTAGAGCAGGCTGCGGCCGTTCAGTCCGGGCTCGGGGGCGGTACGCAGGCACCAATCGGTGCGCGGATTGTCTATGCAGTAAAGGTAACCGACCGGGATATGAATCCACGGGTAGGCGTTGCCACCACCGGCCTCGAGCAACAACACGCTGTGCTTGCCGCAGGCGCTGAGTCGGTTGGCGAGCAGCGTGCCTGCGGTGCCTCCGCCCACGACGACGTAGTCGAAGGAGACGGGTTTCGTGCCCCTCACGGCACCAGCACCAACTTGCCGATGGTTTGGCCCGATTCAATTCTGCGGTGTGCGTCTGCCGCTGCGGCCAAAGCGAACGTTTCGACCGGGGGTGGCTGGAGTTCGCCGTTGGCGAACCGCTCAAGCAACCACACCATGCCAGCGGACAACAGTGGAGCATGGCTGGACAGGAAGCTGAGATTGGCCGCCATGACACTGCGATTGGACTGGGTCATGTGCATGGGGTTGAAGCGCGGCGTGCGCAGCCAATCCCAAGCCAACCGCAGCCAGTTCAGTCGCCCATTGCGGGGCAGCATGGAGGCGAACCCGAAGATGAACAGCTTGCCCATCGGGGCGAGCAGACGATAGCTATCGCCGAGTGTAGCCACGCCATTGGCGTCGAAGACAGCGTCGAAGCCATCAGGCGCCATCAGTTGGGCCGCCAAGCGCCAATCGCCGCCGGATTTATCGATGGCCTGCGAGGCGCCCATGGCGAGCACTGCGTCGACTTTGTGTGCGGCACCAACCACGCCGGTGACTTCCGCGCCACAAAGGCGGCCCAATTGCACCAAGGCGCCGCCGACGCCGCCGGCGGCAGAGTGGACCAGCCAGCGCTGACCCGGGCGAGGGTGCAACTGCTCGTGAACCATGAACCAGGCCGTCAGGAATACCGCCGGCAAGGCAGCCGCTTGCTGCGTGGTGAGGTTGTCGGGCAAGGGGAAGACGTAGTGGGTGGCTAGGCACAAGTGGCTGGTGTAGCCACCAAAAAGCGTGAGCGCGACGACTCTTTGGCCGAGTTGCAGGGTGGTGGGCGGGGCACCTGCCGGCGTCGGGCCGATGGCATCGATGACGCCGGCCACTTCGAAACCCGGCGTGATGGGGTAGCCGTGGAGTTCCTTGGCGCTCGCGTAAAGCCCCATGCGGATGATGCCATCCGCATAGTTCACGCCGCAGGCTTCCACCCGCACACGCACCTCGCCGGGACCAGGGACCGGATCTGGCGCTTCTACCAGTTGCAGGGCCTCGTAGCCGCCCGGCTTGGCAATGACGATGCGTCGCATGGTGTTTAGTGGTCGAGGCCCTTGGGCGGGCCGCGGAAGCGGCCACGTTCACCGAGCACCCACCAGTAGACCAGCAGGAACGCCCCTAGACCCAGCAACAGGGTAAGCACCTTGTCGTTCGGCGGCTGGATGCCCACCCAGATGAGCGTTACGCCGCCCAGAATAGCGAGAACGGCTATTGGGCGTGACCAGATGCCGAGGGTGAACGGGCCTTTGCGCTGCCACTTCTTGCCCTCGACGAACAAGCCGGCGGCAATAGGCATGACGTACGACACGTACAAGAACACGGCACACGCCGTGGCGAGCACGGCGAAGGCCTCTGCGTAGAGCGTCATGGCAATGGCCGCAACGGCAGCCGACCAGATGGCTGCAACCGGCGCCCCTTGCGTGGGTTCGACCTTGGCCAGTAGTTTGGACGCTGGCAGTCCGCCGTCGCGCGCGAACGCGAACACCATGCGGGATGTCGACAGCAGGCAAGCGAGCGCGCAGAGATAGTTCGCCACGAACAGGGAAATGGCCAGCGCGAAGCGAACGGGGCTGGGGATGTTGCGCAGCAAGTCCGCGAAGAAGCCGGAGCCGAGTGTTACCTGATGCCGAAGGTCCGGCATGACCAACACGAAGGTGGCGACCATGGCGTAGCCGAACAAACCCGACCACACGACCGAACTGATGATGCCCTTCGGCACGTTCGTCGCGGCGTCATGGGTTTCTTCGGCCGTATGCGCTGATGCGTCGAAGCCCGTGATGGTGTAGATGGTCAGCAGCAGGCCACAAAGGAAAACTTGCAGCGTGTTCCCGGAGGCCGGCCACAAACTGCCTTCGCTACCGGTGAAATTGGTGAACGTGACCAAGCGGGAAAAATCTGGCCATCCGGCGCCGGCGGGCCGCGCCCACAGCCACAGCGAAGCGATGAGCAGCACGGTGACTACGAAGATGAGGTAACCCGAGAAATCCACCAGACGCGTGGTGAGTTTCACGAAGCGGTGGTTGAGCAGGGCTTGCGAGGCGGTAACGGCGGCCAGAAAACCGAATTGGTGGCTTGCACCCCAGTGGCTGGTGTCGAAACCCAGCATCGGTGCCACCAAGGTCTTGAAGAAGGGGTCGTAGACACCGAAGTTCACTGCAGCGCAGACCAAGATGAGGCCGAGCAGATTGAACCAAGCCGTGGCCCAGCCAAACCCCCGGTTCCCGAGGATAGAACCCCAGTGATAGAGGCCGCCGGCGGTTGGGAAGGCGGAGGCGATTTGCGCCATGGCGAGGGCGACGACCAGAGCGAAGCCGGCCCCTACCAACCAACCAATTCCGATGGAGAGTCCGCCGCCCGCGCCAAGGGCGGCCGGGAAGGCCGTGATACCGCCCGACAGGATGCAGATAATGGAAAAAGACACCGCGAAATTGGTGAACCGACCGAGCCGGCGGTGCAGGTCTTGGGAATAGCCAAGTTCCGCTAGGAGGCGGGCGTCGGCGCAGGTTTCTGGAGTACTTTTCTCTTGCGACACGGGCATCCCCTCGGCGGTTGTAAGAGCCTGCCGCATCATGGCACAGCCCACGGTACAATGGCGGGCTAGACCACTCGAGACTGCCATGCTTTCCACCTCCAATATCTCTATCCAATTTGGTGCCAAGCCCCTGTTCGAGGGCGTGACGGTGAAGTTCACCGACAGCAACCGCTACGGCCTCATCGGCGCCAACGGCTGTGGCAAGTCCACCCTCATGAAGATTCTGGGCGGCGACTTGGAGCAAAGTTCCGGTGAAGTCATGCTGCAAGCGGGCATGCGGCTGGGCAAATTGAGCCAGAACCAGTTCGGGTACGAGGACGAACGCGTCATCGACACCGTCATGCAGGGCCACCGCGAGATGTGGGCCGCCATGACCGAGCGCGACCGTCTCTACGCCAAGCCCGATGCCACCGACGACGACTACATGCGCGCCGCTGAACTGGAAGGGCAGTTTGCCGAGTATGGCGGCTACGATGCTGAAAGCCGCGCCGCGAGCATTCTGACGGACGCCGGTATCGGCCCCGAACTGCACTACGGCCCCATGCGCGAAGTTCCGCCCGGCCTAAAGCTGCGCGTATTGCTGGCGCAGGCGCTGTTTTCCAACCCCGACGTGTTGCTGCTGGACGAGCCCACCAACAACCTGGACATTCACTCCATCCATTGGCTGGAGAGTGTGCTGAACCAGTCCAACTCCACCATGATCATCATCAGCCATGATCGCCACTTCCTGAACCAGGTGTGCACGCACATGGCGGACTTGGACTTCCAGCAACTGAAGATCTACCCGGGCAACTACGACGACTTCATGCTGGCCTCGATGCAGGCCCGCGAGCGTGTTGAAGCTTCCAATGCCAAGGCCGCCGACCGCATCGCGGAACTGCAGGAATTCGTGCGTCGCTTCTCCGCGAATGCCTCGAAGGCGCGTCAGGCTACTTCGCGCAAGAAGCAGCTCGACAAGATCAAGCTGGAAGAAATTCGTCCGTCTTCGCGTCAGAACCCGTACATCCGGTTCGAACAGGCGAAGAAGCTCTACCGTAACGCTTTTGGCGTGGAGAAGGTGTCGTTCACCTATCCGGGCACAGACACGCCCGTGTTGCAGAACATCAGCTTCAACGTGGAAGCGGGTGAGCGCATCGCCATCATCGGCCCCAACGGTATCGGCAAGACCACGCTCATGCAGGTGCTGGCTGGCAACCTGCAGCCCTCCAAGGGCACGGTCACCTGGGTGGAAAACGCTCAGGTGGGCTACATGCCGCAGGACCCGCAAGCCGAGTTCGCCGAGAAGATGGACCTCTACGAGTGGATGTCGCGTTGGTCCGGCAAAGCTGACGACCAGCCCATCGTGCGTGCCACCTTGGGGCGCTTGCTGTTTTCGGGCGACGAGATGAAGAAGTTCGTGAAGGTGCTGTCGGGCGGCGAGAAGGGCCGCATGATCTACGGCAAGCTGATGCTACAGCGGCCGAACGTCATCCTGATGGACGAACCCACCAACCACATGGACATGGAAACCATTGAGTCGCTGCAGATTGGCCTCGAGAAGTACCCGGGCACCTTGCTCTTCGTCTCGCATGACCGCGAGTTCGTGAACGGCTTGGCGACCCGTATCCTCGAAATCAAGCCCGGCGGTATCGTGGAAGACTTCCACGGCACCTACGACGAGTACCTGGCCTCGCAAGGCTTGCAGGGTTAGTCGACTGCCTTTCTTTGCTGACCAGTGCCTTGGCGCTGGCAGCAGGACGTCCGAAGGGGCTTACAGCCCCTTGGCCATGACCTTACGCAGCGTTTTCAGGAACCAGTCCACTTCCGGTTCCGTGCCGACGGTAATGCGGCACCAGCTGTCGTAGGGCGCGAACTTGCGTCCTACGATGACATGCTCGGCTTTCATCAGTTCGGCGAAGCGTGCATGGGGCATGCCCGTGTCGAAGAACACGAAGTTGCCCTGCGGCTCTGCATAGCGCAGGCCCAAGTTCGCCAGTTCACCCGTAATGGCCAAGCGGCTCGCTTGGATACGGCGGCGCGTGTTGGAGGCGAACTCGACATCGCCCAAGGCCGCGCGCACGGCGGGGGCCGCGAACACATTGGACCAGGTCATACGTAGCGGCCCGAAGGCTTCCGCCACCGCCTTGGGCGCGATGGCGTAACCAAAGCGCAGGCCAGCCATGCCATAAAGCTTGGAGAAGGTGCGGAGCACGACGATGTTCGCGCCGGTACGCAGCAAGGGCACGAGCGAGCTAACGCCGGGACCATTGGCAAACTCGATGTACGCTTCGTCCACCACCACAATGACTTGCGGCGGCATGGCTTCGATAAAGCTGGCGATGCGCCCGGCATTCAAGCCTGTGCCACTCGGGTTGTGCGGATTGCACAGGTACACAAGGCGCGTCTTTTCGGTGACGAGCTTCTGCATGGCGTCGAGGTCTTGCCGCAGGTTCTTGTCGAGCGGCACGGCGACAATCTTCGCGCCGGTCTGGCGACCATACTCCACCAGTTCATCGTAGGTCGGGTCTGCGGTGACAATTTCGCCGCTCTGACGCCCGACCATCAGGCCCAAGGCGCGGAGGAGTTCTCCGGAACCCGTACCCGTGACGATTTGCTGTGGCGTAACCCCTTCCCGGCCCGCCAGCAGGGCAATCAGCGCGTCTTCATCGTCCGGGGTCAGGTAGCGGCAGGTCTGCTGGATAGTGCCGGCTATGGCTTCGCGTGCCGCTGGGGGTGGCCCATAGGGGTTTTCGTTCCAGTGCAGCAGATAAGGATGGCTTGCCGTGGGCGCTGCGCTGGCACCGCCGGGGCGGGCTTCGTTGGCAGCAAAGGCACCGCGTGGGCTGGCGAGCAGCAGGGCGGCGGAGG
>CALPVO020000022.1 GCA_943327025.2 Janthinobacterium lividum | reverse complement strand
TTCCCCGCCGCCCTCGAAGGCGCCCAACGCGAAGCCCGCTCCTCCTTCGGCGACGACCGCGTCCTGGTCGAAAAATACCTCACCCGCCCCCGCCACATCGAAATCCAGGTCTTTGCGGACACGCACGGCACGCCGTGGGCCTTCATGGTGCGAATGGCCGAGACCTTGTCGCCCATCAGGCGGATGGTTTCAGCCTTCGGGCCGATGAACACGAAGCCGCTCTTCTCGACGCGTTCGGCGAAGTCCGCGTTTTCGGAGAGGAAGCCGTAGCCGGGGTGTATGCCCTGCGCGTCCGTCACTTCAGCGGCGCTGATGATGGCGGGCATGTTCAGGTAGCTGTCCTTGGACTGCGGCGGACCGATGCAAACGGTCTCGTCCGCGAGCAGGACGTGCTTCAGGTTCTTGTCGGCGGTGGAGTGCACGGCCACCGTCTTGATGCCGAGTTCACGGCAGGCGCGGAGAATCCGCAGCGCAATTTCGCCGCGATTGGCGATGACGATCTTGTCGAGCATCGCCGCGCCTTATTCGACGATGAACAGGGGCTGGCCGAATTCCACCGGCTCGCCGTTGCTGGCGAGGATGGAAACCACCTTGCCGGCGCGGTCGGATTCAATCTGGTTCATCATCTTCATGGCTTCGATGATGCAGAGCGTCTGGCCGGCCTTCACTTCCGAGCCAATCTCGACGAATGCTTTGGCACCCGGCGAGGCCGAGGCGTAGTACGTGCCCACCATGGGAGCCGTGACGGTGTTTTCGGCGCTGACGGTGGGGGCCTGAGCGGCGGCCGAGGCAGCAGCCACCGGGGCGGCCGGGGCGGCCGGGGCGGCGTGGGCAGCGGCCGGGGCCGCCTGCGGGGGTAGCGTGTACTGGATTGGCGCCATCATGGCACCGGGGGAGTGGCGGCTGATGCGAACGCTCTCCTCACCTTCCTTGATCTCGATCTCGGCGATGCCCGATTCTTCGAGCAGTTCGATGAGCTTCTTGACCTTGCGGATATCCATCTAGGCGTGTCCCCTCGCTACCTAACACTGCACCCACCGGAAAACCGGCAGGCGCGGCAGTGTAACCGTTTGCGGCGGAGGAGACTACCCGGCCCCGAGTCCGGGCCGGGCGGGGTGGCGTGGCTAGCTTTTGCTGGCAGCGATTTTGGCGCGGGCGTCGGCTAGCGACATTTTACCGGCATCGACGGCGACGATGGCGTCAAGAATGACGCGCAGTTCGGGTTCGTGCAATTCGCCCAAATGCACCGAAAGGACGCGTCCCTGCTTGTCCGTGAAAGCCGTGAACGGGAAAGCCAGCGAGTCGATGCCAAACGCCGTGGCCGCGGCGGCGCCGTCTTCCTCGCCGACCAAGGTGGGGTAGTCGAGCGGCGTTTTAGCGACAAACTTCTGCACGTCCTCCGCAAAATCGACGGCAATGCCGACAATATGCAGGCCCTTGGGGCCGTACTCGGCCGCCATGCGGTTCAGCAGCGGAATCTCCCGCTGGCAGGGGCCGCACCAGGTGGCCCAGAAGTTCACCACCACCGCTTTACCCTGCCAGTGGCTCATGGCCACCGGTTCCCCTTGCAGGTTTTTCAGGGTGAATTCGGGGCGTATCTCCGGAACTTTCGGACGTTCGAGTTCGTTGGCCATGCCACTGGTCGGCACCGTTGTGTTATCGGCTACGCCTGTTGGGGACAACCACCGGTCGTAGGCCAGATAGCCGCCCGCGCCCAACAGGCCGGCAGCGAGGGCTAGGCCGGCGAGGCGCAGGGTGGGGTGGTTCAGCAAGGAACGGGCTTGGCCTTCGGCATTCTCGGTCATGGAGTCTTTTCCAGGCGGGCTAGGTGGGCACGGAACGGCTCTGCAGCTACGAAGCCTACCAGTCGGAAGTCGGTCCGTTCACGTCCTTCGGGGCCGAAGAACGCGGTGGTGGGGGGGCCGAAGATAGCAAAGCGCTGCAGCAGGGCTTGGTCTTCCGCGCTGTTGGCGGTGACGTCCGCCTGCAGCAGCACATAGGGGGCCAACGCCGCCTGTACGGCGGGGTCCCGGAAGGTGTACTTCTCCATTTCCTTGCAGGACACGCACCATTCGGCGGAGAAGTCGACCATGACCCGTCTGCCCGCCGCTTGGGCGGCAGCCAGTTCCCGGTCGAGGTCGGCCACGGAGTGGATGCGCGTGAATACGAGCGCCTGCGGCGTTGCGGCGCCGAAGCGCGTGCCCTCAAACGGGCGCAGGGGGTCCTTGCCGCCGAAGCCCGCGCCGACCAGCAGGGCAAGCCCCCACAGCACGGCTGCTGCTACGAGCACGCCGCGCAGGGCAAGGCCGGCGCCGAAGGGGCGCCAACCGCGCCGCGGCCAGAATACCCAGAGCGCCGCGCCCGCCACGCCGGCCCACAGCACCATGACGAGTCGCTCGGGCAGGATGCGTTCGGCCATCCAGACGGCCACGCCGAGGAAGAGCACGCCGAAGACTTGCTTGACGGTTTCCATCCAGGCACCAGCACGCGGCAGCAGCTTGCCGGCAGACGCGCCGACTACCAGCAAGGGGGCGCCCATGCCGATGGACAGGGAGAACAAGGCAAGACCACCGCGCAGCACGCTACCGGTTTGACTGATGACTGCCAGCGCGGCGACGAGCGGCGGCGCCACGCAGGCGGTGACCACCAGCGAGGACAGTGCCCCCATGAGGGCGGTGGACAGCACCTTGCCGCCCGAGAGTTTGCCGCTCACACCGTTCAGGCGTGTCTGCAGGCCGGCGGGTAGTTGCAGTTCATAGAAGCCGAACATGGCGAGCGCCAAACCGACGAACAGCAGCGCGAACAGCGCGAGAATCCATGGCTGCTGGAAGATGGCTTGTGCCTGCTGGCCGGCCGCAGCGAAGGCGGCACCCGCGATGGTGTAGGTGAGCGCCATGCCCATCACATAAGACAGTGACAGCAGGAACCCGCGCATGGGGGTGACCTGCTCGCCTTGTCCCGCGATGATGCCGGAGAGGATGGGGATCATGGGCAGTACGCACGGCGTGAAGGCCAGCAACAGGCCGAAGCCGAAGAACGAGGCCAGCACCAGCCACAGCGAACCGTTGGCCACGAGCTTGGCCAAGCGGTCTTGCTCGGAGACCATGCCGCTGGCGGCAGGTGAGGCAGCACTGGCTTCAGCGGACGCATTGGCCGCGCTCGCCTCGGAGTCGCTCGGTGCCGTCCCCTCGGTTGGCACCATCGGCGCAGGGGGTGCAGTACCCACGGCCGGCAATACCACCGTGAGGCGTCGGGTTTCCGGCGGGTAGCACAGGCCCGCGTCAGCGCAGCCTTGCAAGCCGAGGGTCAGGCCGACCGTGAGGGCGCCAACGGAATCGCCACGCTGGAGGACCAGTTCGGCCTCGAAACTTTCCGGGTAGACGGTTTGCTGGCCGAAGAATTCGTCGTTGTGGTCGATTCCCGCCGGCCAGGTGACCGGGGTGAGCGTTACACCGGTCGGTGCCCCTTCCAGTGTCGCTTTCAGGCGCTTCTGGTAGAGGTAATAGCCGGGCGCCACCATGAACGACACGCGGATGCGGTCTGCGGCGAGGGCGGTGGCCGAGACGCGGAAGGCTTCCGCTGGCGGTAGAAACTCCTGATTGGCACTACGCGCCTTGCCCGTACTGGCGAGTGCTTTCAACCCAGCCAGTGAGGTGACTGGTGAGGTGACCGATGCGCCCGACGCGGGGCTGCTGGCCTGACTCTCTGCCCGCGCGGCAGGTGGCAGGGCGACGGTTGCGGTCCACTTCAGGGGCGGGTAACACAGACCGGCGTCGGCGCAGCCCTGCAGTTTCAGCAGCACCGTGGCGCTAGCCGGGCCATTGGCGACGGTATTGCCGGCGCGGGTGTAGGGCAGCACGAAGCGGTTGCCGGCACCGCGGTACACCTCTTGTTTGCCGAAGAACTCGTCTTCGTGGTCGATGCCCTTCGGGAACACGGGAGCGCCGAGCGTTATGCCGGGCGTGCTGGACTCGAAACCCAGTCGTTTGCGGTAGAGGTAATAGCCCTGAGCGACAGTCCACTGGACAGTAATGGTGTCCGCAGTGGCGGTGACGCTGTACTTGAAAGCCTGCTCGGGCGGGATGAAGTCGTCCTCCGCGCGGGGGGCGGCGGCTGGCCAAAGGGCAGCCAAGGCCACCAGCAAAGCCAGCGCGGGAGCACGCCAAAACCGCAAGCGCTCGGCGAGGGTGCGGGCGAGAACCTGCCCGACGGCTTGGGAACGAGTGCTGCGTGAGATGTTCAAGTTCATGAATTCCATAGGAATAATGCGAATAATCTAGCTTTGCTTGCGGCCACAGCATACGCTGCGACCGGTTGCCGTGCCACGCAGTGTCCACTCCGTCCGCGGTGGTGGGGCCCATTAAAAAGAAATCCGTGGCCCGCACCCTTGAAAAGGCGACTTCCGCCGCTATCATTAGCAGCCACTAGCGGAGAGTGCTAACAGCGCGCCGTCCCGGTTACCGGGTCAGAGCGCAGTCGGTCCTTTTCGTTCCATCTTCCGTCGGGAATCCGGCGGACATCATTCCAGTGCAAACCGTAAGTAAAGGAACAGTTCCATGAAGATCCGTCCGCTTCATGACCGCGTTATTGTCAAGCGCGTCGAAGAAGAGAAGAAGTCCGCCGGCGGGATCATCATCCCCGACGCGGCCGCCGAAAAGCCCGTGCAGGGCGTCGTCAAGGCTGTTGGCAAGGGCAAGATCCTTGAGAACGGCGAAGTCCGCCCCTTGGACCTCAAGGTCGGCGACAAGGTGCTGTTCGGCAAGTACAGCGGCACCGAAGTGAAGGTCGACGGCGAAGACGTCCTCGTCATGCGCGAGGAAGACGTCATGGCGGTCATCGAAGGCAAGTAAGCCTCCGGTTCCCCTCTCACCCCCTTATTGAATTTGAAGGATCCAGAAAATGTCAGCTAAGGAAGTCCGTTTTGGCGATGACGCGCGTAGCCGTATGGTGCGTGGCATCAACATTCTCGCCAACGCCGTCAAGGTCACGCTCGGTCCCAAGGGCCGCAACGCCGTCCTCGACAAGAGCTTCGGCGCCCCCACCGTCACCAAGGACGGCGTGTCGGTCGCGAAGGAAATCGAACTGAAAGACAAGTTCGAGAACATGGGCGCGCAGATGGTGAAGGAAGTGGCCTCGGCTACCTCCGACGAGGCCGGCGACGGCACCACCACCGCCACCGTGTTGGCTCAGGCCATTGTCCGTGAAGGCCTGAAGGGCGTCGCCGCTGGCGTCAACCCGATGGACCTGAAGCGCGGCATCGACCTCGCTGTTGCCATGGCCCATGAAGAGCTGAAGAAGCTCTCCAAGCCCTGCAAGGACACCAAGGCGATTGCGCAGGTTGGCACCATCTCGGCCAACAGCGACAAGAGCATTGGTGACACCATCGCGGAAGCGATGGAGAAGGTCGGCAAGGAAGGCGTCATCACCGTCGAGGAAGGCTCGGGCCTCCAGAACGAACTCGATGTCGTCGAAGGCATGCAGTTCGACCGCGGCTACCTGTCGCCGTACTTCATCAACAACCAGGCCACGCAGGTCTGCGACCTCGACCAGCCGCTCATCCTGCTGTACGAGAAGAAGATCTCGAACATCCGCGAGCTGCTGCCGGTGCTCGAGGGCATTGCCAAGGCTGGCAAGCCGCTCCTCATCATCGCCGAGGATGTCGAGGGCGAAGCCCTGGCCACCCTCGTGGTGAACACCATCCGCGGCATCGTCAAGGTCTCGGCCGTCAAGGCACCGGGCTTCGGCGACCGTCGCAAGGCCATGCTGCAGGACATCGCTGTCCTCACGGGCGCCACGGTCATTTCGGAAGAAGTTGGCTTGACGCTTGAGAAGGCCACGCTGGCCGACCTGGGCCGCGCCAAGAAGGTGCTGGTCGAGAAGGAAAACACCACGATTATCGACGGTGTTGGCAAGAGCGCGGACATCAAGGCCCGCATCGAGCAGATCCGTGCGCAGATCGCCGAAGCCACTTCGGACTACGACAAGGAAAAGCTGCAGGAGCGCGTTGCGAAGCTCTCCGGCGGCGTCGCCGTCATCAAGGTCGGTGCTGCCACCGAAGTCGAGATGAAGGAAAAGAAGGCCCGCGTCGAAGACGCCCTGCACGCCACGCGCGCTGCGGTGGAAGAGGGTGTGGTTCCTGGTGGTGGCGTGGCGCTCATCCGCTGCATCAAGGCACTGGAGAAGCTCACGGGTGCCAACGAAGACCAGAACTTCGGCATCAAGATCCTCTCCCGCGCCATTGAAGAGCCCCTCCGCCAAATCGTCGGCAATGCCGGCGAAGACGCGGCCGTGGTGCTTGCCAAGGTGCGTGCCGGCAAGGGCACGTTCGGCTACAACGCCGCCACGGGCGAATACGGCGACATGATCGACATGGGCATCCTGGACCCGACCAAGGTCACGCGTCTGGCTCTCCAGAACGCCGCTTCGGTCTCGGGCCTGCTGCTCACCACGGAAGTGATGATCGCTGACGCCCCGAAGGATGACGACCATGGCCACGCCCCGGGCGACGGCATGGGCGGCATGGGCGGTATGGGCGGCATGGGCATGTAATGCCCGGTCGGCTGCGGGGGCGAGCTTGCTCGTTTTCCCGCAGCTACCACCGTCGGTTCTGTGGAAGCGAGCGTGCTCGCGACTGTGGAATCATCGAAAAAGGGTCGGCGTAAGCCGGCCCTTTTTTATGCCTGAAGGTTTTGTAGAGGCGAGCTGGCGCTCACCAGCGAACCCTTTGCTGCCTCTGCAACGGTTATAGTCTTGGCATGGCTGCCGGTACCTCGCCTCTCTTCGACGCCGCGTTGGCTGCTGCTGCAGCGGCAGGCCTCGATGCCACCGAGGCGGCGAAGGTTTTTGCCTGCAGCGACTACCTCACCGAGTCCTTCGCGCGCCAGCCCGGGCTGTTTGCCAATCTCGACTTGGGCCAGGTTCCTTCCCCCGCGGAACACGTCGCTGGGTTTGCTGCGCTTCTCTCCATCGCTGACGAACCGGCCTTCATGGCCGCCTTGCGGCAATTGCGCCGCCGCGAGTCGTGTCGCTTGGCTTGGCAAGACCTCGCCGGGCGCATCGAGCCGGTGCAAGTGCTGCGCGATGTCTCGGCTGTGGCGGATGCCGCCATTCGCGTCGCACACGCTTTCGCGCGCCGCGCCACCATTGCTCGCTTCGGTACTCCGCGCAACGCGGCCGGTGTCGAGCAGGACCTCGTCGTTGTGGGCATGGGCAAGCTCGGTGGCCGCGAGCTGAACTTCTCTTCCGACATCGACTTGGTGTTCTTGTTTCCCGAAGACGGCGAAACAGACCGGCGCGGCACCGACCACATGGAGTTCTTCACGCGTCTGGGGCAACACCTCATCCGTTTGCTGGAGGCGCCCACGGTAGATGGCTTCGGCTATCGCGTAGACATGCGGCTGAGGCCGTTCGGTGAATCCGGCCCTTTGGTAGCCAGCTTTTCGGCGCTCGAGGACTACTTGCAGCAGCACGGCCGCGATTGGGAGCGCTATGCCTGGGTGAAGGCACGCGCCGTCACCGGGCAGGTGGCTTACGCGGAGTTGTTCCGCAGCGTGGTGCGTCCGTTCGTGTTCCGCCGTTATCTCGATTTCGGCGTTATTGAATCGCTGCGCGAGATGAAGGCGATGATTTCGCGCGAAGTGCAGCGCCTCGACCGACAAGACCATGTGAAGCTCGGGCCGGGCGGCATTCGCGAAATCGAGTTCATCGTGCAGGTGTTCCAGTTGTTGCGCGGTGGGCAAGAGCCTGCCTTGCAGCCGGCGTCGTTGCTCGACCTGTTGCCGGTGCTGGCGCATCCCAAGCGGCTCGGTGCCGCCGAGGTGGCAGAACTGGAGGCGGCCTATCATTTTTTGCGTCGCGTCGAAAATCGCCTGCAGATGGTGGCTGAAGCGCAGGTGCATGAATTGCCGCGTGACGAGGCCGGACGCGCGCGGATGGCGGCGGCCATGAGTTATGCAGACTGGGCGGCGTTCGTCACAGTGCTCAGCGTCCACCGTGACGCGGTGATGCGCCATTTCGCTGCGGTAGTGGCGCCTTCGCCCGCGGAAGCCGCACAAGCGGCCGAGAACGCTACCCATGTTGTCCTGGCGCCGCAGGCCGACGGTGACCAAGCAGCAGCGAACACTGGCAGTTCAGCAATGGTGTCGGAAGCGGTGGCGGCGCTGCTGAACTCGCACTACGCACGCCGTCTCGATGGCACTGGATTGCGACGGCTCGAACAACTGTTGCCACGTTTGGTAGCCGCGGCGGAGCGCACGCCAGACGCCGCTGCGGCGTTGCCGCGCTTGCTGCGGGTGGTGCAGGCTACCGGTAACCGCAGTACGTATCTGGCCTTGCTGCTGGAAAGTCCGCTCGCCCTGGCCCGCCTCGGGGAAATTGCCGCGCTCGGGGATTTTCTCTGCGACCAAGTGGCGGCCTTCCCTTTGCTGCTGGATGAACTGGTCGACCAGCGTTTGTTCGAGGAACTCCCTTCACGGCTGCAGTTCGAAGCTGAGTTGGCGCTGAAGCGACCAGCAGCGGATGAAGACCCGGAACGGCAAGTGGAAGCGCTGCGGCAGTTCCAGCGCGCGGCAGTGTTCCGGGTGGCGTTGTGGGACCTCACCGGGCGCCTCCCACTGATGCAAGTCAGCGACCGGCTGACTGAAATAGCCGAACTCATTCTGGCCGAAGCGATGCGCTTGGGTTGGGAGCAGATGACGGCCATCTATGGCGAACCGCGCTGCGGCAGTGCTGCTGGCGCCGCTGATGTGCGGACGGTGCAGTTGGCCGCGGTGGGCTATGGCAAGTTGGGTGGGCAGGAGCTCGGGTATTCATCGGACCTCGACCTGGTGTTTCTGCATGATTCTGCTGGCGCGTGGCAGCAAACGGCGGGCCCCAAGGAAGTGGAGAACGGCGTGTTCTTCCTGCGCTTGGGCCAGCGCATCCTGCATTTGCTCACCATCCACAGCGCGGCCGGCCGCTTGTATGAGGTGGACACGCGCTTGCGTCCGAGTGGCAAGGGCGGGTTCATGGTGACGCCCATCGAAGCGTTTCAAGCCTACCAACGCCACGATGCTTGGACATGGGAGCACCAAGCACTGCTGCACTCGCGTGATGTGGCGGGAGAGCCCGAGTTGCGCGAGCGCTTCCGCGCGGTACGTGAGGACGTGTTGTGTCGTTACGTACGACAAGACACGCTCGCCGTAGAGGTACGCAACATGCGCCAGCGCATGCGCAACGAGCTTACGCGGGCGGCAGCCGGACAGTTCGACCTGAAGCAAGACCCGGGCGGCGTCGCCGATATTGAGTTTCTGGCGCAGTACTGGGTGCTGCGCTGGGCTGGTCGCTACCCGCCACTGGCGATGTTTGCCGATACCATCCGCCAACTGGAGTCCGTGGGTAGCGCGGCGCTCGTGGACCACGGGGACATCGACACGCTGGTGAACGCCTACCGCGAATACCGCCATGTGAACCATCGCCTAGCGCTGGCGGGCGGCAAGGCGGTGGTCGACGCGGCACCTTGGGCGGCCACGCGGGCGGCCGTGCAAGCCATTTGGGATGCCACATTCAGCGGCGTGGCCGACGCGCCGGTGCTTTAGTGGGCGGGAAACGCTGGCGGCTGCCCGGTATAATGGCGCGCGCGCGGCGGTTTGCTGCTCGCCCCTGTCGTTTTACCGAAGGCCACGCCTGTGAATAGCCCGAACGCCGACAAGTCCTCCCCTACTCAGGCCAATGCTCAGCACCAGTACAGCGTTACGCGCGCGGAACTGCCACTGTCTTGCCCGAGCCCGGCCATGGCCCTGTGGAACTCGCATCCGCGAGTGTTTCTGCCGGTGGCGAAGACCGGCTTCGCCAAGTGCCCTTACTGTGGCGCGGAATACACGCTCGTCGATTGATGGGCTGGCAGCCCGGCGGGCAGCGCCCGCTCCCGGGCGCCGTCACCACGCAGCGTGCATTCCGAGCGCCGCTGCCGTGCAGCGCGCAAGCTGTCAGCGATAGGGCTGGTAGCTTTTCTCTTCCACGATGCGTGAACCCAGCGCCAAATTGATCTGCTTCTTCAGGGCAGCACGTTCGTCGTTTTCCACATAGACGCTGCGCGCCAGTGCGATGAACTCGGCGCCGAAGGTTTGTGCCCGTTCTTCGTCGCGGATACGGTCTTCGATATCCCACAGGCGCGTGTTCACGTCTTGCAAGCCGCGCTCTTGCGCTTCCACTTGCGTAATGGGCAGGCCGCATTCCAGCCAAACGCGCTCCAACGCCTCCAGTTCCACCTTCACGTTCGCCAGCTTGGCCGGGTCCGTGATGCGCGCCACCTTGATGCGCAAGATGGTGATCTTGTCGATGAGTTCACCGGGCGAGATGGGAACGAGGATGTCGGTGGTCATGCTGGTGCTTCCTTCGTGGAGGCAGTCATTGTAACCCTGCGCCCGGCGGGCTTTATGTCCGGAGTACCGGATCAACCACTGGCGACGGGGCCGCTCGGTGGGCTACCACCTGCGGCGACCGCCAACAGAGCGTCCAGGCGTTCCGTCACGTGGTCCACGGTGATGAGGTCCATGACGCCGGGCGCCTCGATCTTGGTTGTCCACGGCAGGGCTTCCGGCGCGCTTTGGCGGAACTGCTGCGCCGCTGTGGCATAGCGGTTCACACACCACTCCCGGGAAAGATACGGCCCGCTGCGTTCCGGGTTCGTGGCCGCATAAAGGCCGATGACTGGGGTGCCGACCATGGTGGCCATGTGGGCGGGGCCACTGTCGGGGGTAAGTAGCACCGTGGCCCGTCCGAGCAGGCCCAGCAGTTGCGGGAGCGTGTCTTTGCCCACCTGATTCAGCACGGGTACCCGCGCCATGGCGCAGATGGCCTCGGCCATGCTGCGTTCCAGTTCGCTGGGCCCGCCGCACACGATGACCTGCATGCCATGGCTTTGAACGGCGTGCTCGGCGACCGCCGCGTAGCGTTCCGGACGCCAGTTGCGCAGCACGTGGCTAGAGCAGGGGCTGATGACGAGCGTGCGCTGTCCGGCTGGTACCAGTGAATCGGCGTAGGCCGTGGCGTCCAGCGGCAGCGGCAGGTTCCATTGCAGGCCCGTACGTGGTTGCCCGTCGACACGGTCGCTGGAGTCGGTCGATAAGCCCAAGGCGTCCGCGAAAGCCATGAGGCTCTCCAGCACGTGCACCCGGCCTTGGGGGGCTGTGCGGTGCGTGGTGAACCACCACTGGCCTTCCCGGGCACGGGCGCGGTCGAAGCCCAGTTTGACGGGCGCGCGCACGGCTTGCGCGAGCAGGCTGGCGCGGAAGGCCACTTGCAAGTGCAGCAGCAGGTCGAACTGGCGCGCGGCCAGTTCGCGGCGCGTAGCCAGCAGGCCCTTGAGGCCGGCGCGCTTGTCGAAGGTGATAAAGTCCACTTCGGGCAGCAGGCGCATCAGTTTCGCCTCGAGCTTGCCAATGACCCAAGTAAAGCGGGCTTCCGGCCAAGCGTGCTGCAAGGTACGCAGCAACGGCACCACATGACAGGTGTCGCCGATGGCGGAGACGCGAAGTAGACAGACCTCGCGCGGCGGGGAATGCAGGAGTGGCATGGGCCTGTTGCGGTGGCAGGGTGCAGATGGGGCGATGCTATACGACCCCCGGCAAGTGCACCAACCTGATCCTTCTTTGTTCGACACCGCCCGGTGGCGCGCGGCGGGTGCGCTGACGGCGGCCGACCGTGGCCGTGGGGGCGCTTGGTTTCTGCGCACGGGCGGCGATGCCGACGATTGGGTGCTGCGCCATTACTTGCGTGGTGGCTTGGTGGCGCGCTGGAACCCTGACCGCTATTGGTGGCGCGGCGAGGAGGCCACCCGTCCGTTCCGTGAATTGCGCATGACGGCCGCGCTGCACGCGGCAGGCTTGCCGGTGCCCGCGCCGGTGGCGGCACGCTACGTTCGCGCGGGCTTCCACTATCGCGCGGATTTGCTCACCGTGCGTATTGCGGGCGTGCGAACCCTGTCCGCTGCGCTGGCGGACTGGCCGGTGGCCGTGTGGACGACCGTGGGGCAGTGCCTGCGCCGTTTGCATGCCGCAGGCGCCTGGCATGCGGACTTGAACGCCCACAACATTCTGGTGGCCTTGCCGGCGGTTGGCGCGGCATCCAGTGCCGCGCCTTCGGTACATGTCATTGACTGGGACCGTGGACGCTTGTTGGCCGGACCGTTGGGGCAGCGGGCGGCACGGGGCAACCTGCTGCGCTTGCAACGCAGTTTGCAGAAGCTGGCGCTGGAAGCGGGCTGGCGGACGGCGGATGCCGTCGCCGCGTGGCGGGAGCTCGAAGCGGCTTATCAGGGCCAGACTTTGGGCCAGACTTTGGGCCAGACTTTGGACCAGACTTTGGACCAGACTTTGGACCAGACTTTGGACTAGACCTTCGGCCAAGCCTGGGGCCAAGCCTGGGGCTAGGACTTGGGCTTGTGCTGCGCGCCGTCGCCAGTCGAACCGCGCGCAAGATTGTTCCGGTACGGGTCCGCTTCACCGGGCAAGGGACGGAAGCGCTTGTAGCTCCACAGGTATTGCTCTGGTGCGTGGCGCACCTGCTCTTCGATGGCGCGGTGGTAGCGCTGCACATCTGCCGCGGCGTCTGTGGACGGGAAATAGGGTAGCGGTGCCAGTACATGGCCGACGAAGCCTTGCGTGCCTGGCAAGCGCTCCGGGAAGTAGAGCAGTACCGCGCAGCCGGTCGCGCGCGCGATGGTGGTGATGCCCGGGTTGCAGAGCGCTGGCACGCCGAAGAAGGGCACACGCAAGTGCCCCGGGCCGGCGTAGACCTGGTCGGGTGCATAAAGCACCACGCGGTTGCGCTTCAGCGAACGCAATACTTCCACCAGTCCCTCGCTCGGCACGAGCCGCGTGGCGGGTGAGGCTTGCCGCAGACGCTGGCGCAAGGCAAACGCTTGGATGAGTGGGCTCGAGGAGCGTTTGTACATGAGGTCCGCGTCCAGCCCGGCGCGTCCCAGTGCGGCGGCGGCCATTTCGTTCGTGGTGAAGTGCGCGGTCACCAGCAGGACCCCTTTGCCACGTTGCAGGGCGGCGTCCAGATGTTCGCGACCAGCGAGCACGGGGCTTTGTGCGAGACGTCCGTTCGGGCGAAACCACAGCGCCGCCGTTTCGAACAGGCTTTGCAGCACCGAGGCGAAGTGCGCGCGCGCCAAACGCCGTTGTTCCGCCACTGCGAGTTCCGGCAGGCAAAGCCGCAAGTTCACCGCCGTGGTGCGCCGGTCGCGCCGGGCCAGCAGCCATCCCAAGGTACCCAGCGCTTGCGCCAAGCGGCGTTGCCACGCCCACGGGACCCAAGCGAAGACGCCCATGAGACCGATGGCCAACCACACTGGCCAATGCCGCGGGCCCAGAAACTGCCGCAAAGGCGGCATGGGGACGCCGCAGGCCCGCTCGTTCAGCGTTGCGTTGGGGGTCGGGAGGGGCGTGGGTTCTTTGGCGTTCATCAGGGCTGCAAGCATAGACGAGGTGCAGGCTGGCGCACGCGGTGGCGGCATTCCCGGCAACAACTAGGCGATACTGGCAGGGTGAACCGGCTCCTTTACACCTTGCTGCTGCGCCTGCTGGCGCCCGCCGTGCTGTTGCATCAGGCGTGGCGGAGTTGGTGCGAGCCCAATTACCGCGGCCGTTGGTGGGAGCGCTGGGGTTACGGCGCGCCGGTGGTGTCTTCGCTGGCTGGCCCGACCGTGTGGCTACATGCGGTGTCGGTGGGCGAGGTGCAGGCGGCGGTACCGTTGGTGCGCGCCTTGCTGCAGCAGTCGCCAGCACGGCGCTTGGTGGTGACCACCACCACTGGCACAGGTGCGGCGCGTGTCGCGGCTTTGTTCGGCGCGGCGGTCGAACACCGTTTTCTGCCACTCGATTATCCAGGAGCAGTGGCACGTTTCCTCGACCGCGTGCAGCCAGCGCGGGCCGTGGTTTTGGAAACAGAGATCTGGCCGAACCTCTACGCCGAGTGTTTGCGCCGCCGTATCCCGCTGACACTCGCCAGTGCGCGCCTGTCGGTTCGCACTATCGCTACTTATCGACGTCTACGTCGTTTGTTCGCCCCGGCACTGGGCAGTGGCGGGGTCACGGTTCTTGCCCAGAGCGCTGCCGATGCAGCGCGCTATCTGGAACTGGGCGCTTTG
The DNA here is from genome assembly GCA_943327025.2 of Janthinobacterium lividum. Lineage (GTDB taxonomy): Bacteria > Pseudomonadota > Gammaproteobacteria > Steroidobacterales > Steroidobacteraceae > CAIOHZ01. The sequence goes on along the minus strand of CALPVO020000022.1, from coordinate 312 downwards.
CCGGCGCAGTGCCGCGCAGTGGGTAACCTCAAATTTGAATTGGAAGTTCCTGCGGCAACTCGCGCCTTGGGCCGTGCTTGGCAGGAACAGTGGGCGGGTGCCGCGGTGCGCTTTATCTGGGTGGCAGGCAGCACTCACGAAGGCGAAGAACAGATTTTGTTGGCGGCACATAGTCTGCTGCGTCAGACCGTGCCTGATGCTTTGCTGGTGCTGGTGCCACGGCATCCGCAGCGGTTCGCGGCGGCGGCAGTGAATATTCAGGCGGCAGGGTTGCCGTTCGTCGCGCGCAGCGAAGCTGGGCATGTGGCTGCG
>CALPVO020000021.1 GCA_943327025.2 Janthinobacterium lividum | reverse complement strand
CACTCTGAAGCGCTGGATAGCCATGGCGGACGCCGGCTTCGCAGGCGACTTCCTCGACATCTTCACGCCCGACTACGCCGGCCATATTGCCGGGCGTGTCCATCTCGACCTCGAGATGCTCAAGCAGACAGAATTCGGCTTCGGCCTCGCATTTACCGAAACCGTGCGCACCGTGCATGAGCTACAGGCCTTCGACGACCGCGCCATCATGCGCATCACCACGCAGGCGAGGCACACCGGCGACTTCCGCGGTATTGCCGCGACGGGCCGCCCCATGAGTTTCACGGCACTGGTGCTTTACCGTTTCCGCGACAATCGCATCTGTGAATCCTGGACCGAACTCGACCTGGCCGGCTTGCTGGCGCAGCTGACCGCCCCTGCCCAACCAGACTAGCCTTTGGCAGACCGCGGCCGAATTTTCGGACATCCACGATTGCCCGCCGCACATCCACTCCACGAACATTGGCTTGATCGTCTGCGTCGGGAAGCCATTTCACGGAAGGAAAACACGCATGCGCTTTGAACACCGTCGTCAGGCTTTATTGGAAAGCCGACAATTCCGGCAACGGGTTTACCGGCACCTGACTGTCGCCGTGTTGTATCTGCTGGCGTCACTCGCCTTAGGAACGCTGGGCTCGCACTACACCGAAGGCACCGACTGGCTAGATGGCCTGCTGAACAGCGCCATGCTGCTGGGGGGCATGGGACCCACCACCATACCGACCACCGATGCCGGCAAGTGGTTCAGCACGTTCTTCGCGCTCTATGCAGGCCTTGTGTTCGTCGGCACGAGCGTCTGGATGGTTGCCCCCATTTTTCACCGCATCCTGCACAAGTTCCACGCCGATGAACAAGACTGACGATGCAACGATGAAACCACTCGGGAGTAAAATTGGTGCGGCCCACGCGCTGAATGACCACAGCGCCGCGATACGCGCAGCTACTGCCGTCGACGCCTTGGCGCTGTGCAATTTGATGCGCGAATACTGGGAATTCGAGGGCATTCCTCATTTCGATTCCGCGCGCATTTCCACTCTGCTGCAAACCGCGCTATCACCGGGCGGCGGAGCTTACGCATGGCTCGCCGAAGACGCCGAGCATCAACCGCTGGGATATCTGTTTGCCGTGACCCAGATCAGCATGGAATACGGCGGCATCACTGCGGAAATAGACGAACTCTATGTGCGGCAACAGTTTCGCGGTACAGGCTTGGGAGTGGCTCTGCTGAACCAAGCAGAACAGTCGCTGCGAACGCTGGCGGTTTGCTGCCTGCAACTGCAACTAGCCACAGACAACCTCGAGGCACGAGAATTCTACCGGCGTCATGCCTTCAAACGCCGCGCAGGCTACGAACTCTGGGACAAGCGGCTTACGGCGCCCCCGGCACCGGAACGCTGAACTCCACGCCCGGCACCTGCGGTACGTCCGGTTCGATGGCGTAATAGTCGCCCTTGTCCGTCACGCAGATATGCACCGCAGTTTCCAAGCCTGAAGTACCGTCGAGGCTTCCCGGCGTGATGGACGTATGCGCCGCCGCGTCCGCCTGCCAAAACAGCACACTGCCGCATTCTTGACAGAACCCGCGCTGCGCGATGGCACTCGAGCGATACCACTTCAGCCCGTCGGCACGCGTCAACACCAAATGTTCCCGCAGGCAACCCGTAGCTGCCAGAAAATGGCCCGTCTGCTTGCGGCACTGCGTGCAGTGGCAAACCACTACCGGCCGCAGTGGGCCATGAACTTCATAGCGCACCGCACCACACAAGCACCCACCGGTCTTCGTCATTGCCCGCACCTCTGATTTCTTTAACCAGAACGTTATCATGGCGGCGTTTCGCCAAAACTCGAAAGGTGGAGTTTGCCCATGGAACGGCTTCAACAGCGACGATTGCCCACAGGGCTTTCCCGCGCGATAGCGGGTTTTACGCTGCTCTTCGCCGCCGGCAGCGCTCAGGCCTCGGATTTCTCCGGCGTCATCTCCATAATGTTCGGCATACCGGCACTGCTGGTGCTGAATGTCATTCTCGCAATGATGCTCATCGCCGAACCCTCACGCACGTTGCGTGTCTGGGCGGGTACCCTCGGGTTCCCGGTCTTGGGAGTCGGCTTCCTGCTATGGGGCGACGCGGCCTCGCTGTTTCGCATCAGCACACCCTTCGGTCTAATTTATTTCGTGCTCTATGCTTCGGGCGTGGCGCTGCTAGCGCGTCACTTCTTGCGGCGGCCTACTTTGGCAGGCGGCAGCGGCAACTGACCGGCCTTGTGCAGGTCCACGGCGCGCCAGAGATACCAAGCCGCGGTGGTGCGGTAAGGCGCCCAGCGCTCACCGAACGCGGCCAATTCCTTCGGCTTCGGCATTTCCGGTAAACCGTAGGCCAACCGGAAACCGTTCTGTACACCGAAGTCCGCACTCGGCAGCACGTCAGGGCGGCCTAGCGTGAACATCAAGAACATCTCGACCGTCCAGCGGCCAACGCCGCGCACGGCAACGAGTTGCTCGATGATGGTTTCGTCGTCGAGCTTCGCCAGCGCTTTGCGCGGCGGCACCACGCCTTCGAGGGTCTTGGCGGCAATATCCTTCACCGCCAACACCTTCGAGCGTGAAAGCCCGGCACTGCGCAGGGTTTCTTCAGAGGCAGCCAACAAGGCAGCAGGCTGCGGATAGCGACTGCGCGGCAGGCGCAGCTCTGCGGGGAACAACTCTTGGAAGCGGCGCAGGATGGTCGCTGCGGCGGTGCCGTTCAGCTGCTGGTGAGCAATGGCGGAAAGCAGCGACTCATAGGGCTGCTGTCGCGGCGCGGGCCGCAAAGTGCAAGGCCCGGCCAAGGCGATAATTCCCGCCATGACCGGGTCGGCGGCCGCGAGGGCCGCCTCCGTTGCCGAGTCCATCAGCCTCGCTTCATCGAGTCGAAGAAGTCGGCATTCATCTTCGTGTCCTTCATGCGGTCCATGAGGAACTCGACGGCTGCCAGTTCGTCCATCGGGTGGAGCAGCTTGCGCAGAATCCACATCTTCTGCAGCTCGTCGGTGGTCGTGATGAGTTCTTCACGACGCGTGCCACTGCGGTTGATGTTCACGGCCGGGAACACGCGCTTTTCAGCGATGCGCCGGTCGAGATGGATTTCGCTGTTACCGGTGCCCTTGAACTCTTCGAAGATCACGTCGTCCATGCGGGACCCCGTGTCGATGAGCGCCGTGGCGATGATGGTGAGCGAACCACCCTCCTCCACGTTGCGGGCGGCGCCGAAGAAGCGCTTCGGGCGCTGCAGGGCGTTGGCGTCCACACCACCGGTGAGCACCTTGCCGGAGCTGGGTACCACGGTGTTGTAGGCGCGAGCCAAACGCGTGATGGAGTCGAGGAGGATGACTACGTCGCGCTTGTGCTCGACGAGGCGCTTGGCCTTCTCGATGACCATTTCTGCCACCTGGACGTGTCGGCTCGCCGGCTCGTCGAAGGTGGAAGCAACCACTTCGCCCTTTACCGTACGCGACATTTCCGTCACTTCCTCGGGCCGCTCGTCGATGAGCAGCACGATGAGGTAAACCTCGGGGTGGTTGTAGGTGATGCTGGTGGCAATGTTCTGCAGCAGCATGGTCTTGCCGGCCTTCGGCGGCGAGACGATGAGACCACGCTGGCCCTTGCCGAGCGGCGCGCAGAGGTCGATGACGCGGGCGGTCATGTCCTCGGTGCTGCCGTTGCCGCGCTCGAGCTTCAAGCGCGAAGTGGGATGCAGCGGCGTGAGGTTCTCGAACAGAACCTTGTTGCGTCCGCCTTCCGGCACGTCGAAGTTGATTTCGCCGACCTTGGTGAGAGCGAAGTAACGCTCGCCTTCCTTCGGGGGACGAATGAGACCGGAGAGGCTGTCGCCAGTGCGCAGGTTGAAGCGACGAATCTGACCCGGGCTAACGTAAATGTCGTCGGGGCCAGCCAGGTAACTGCCATCTGCGGAACGCAGGAAGCCGAAACCGTCGGAAAGAATTTCAAGCACGCCGTCGCCGTAGATGTCCTCGCCATTTCTGGCGTGGGCCTGCAGCAGCGAGAAGATGACGTCTTGTTTGCGCTGACGGGCAACGTTGTCGACGCCGAGCGTTTCGCTCATGCGCACCAGTTCGCTGATGGGCCGGCGCTTGAGGTCGTTCAGGCTGAGCGTGCGACGCACCCGTTCGAGGTCCGTCGGACTGATGATTCCAAGGTCTTCGCCATCACCCATGTCTTCCGGCAAACCCTGGTGGTGACCACCTTCGTTGCCGTAATTGCCACCGCCGCGATTGCCGCCACGGTTGCCGCCACGGTTGCCGCGACGCGGACCCTTCATCCGACCGCCGCCACCGCCGCCGCCGCCCTGATTGCCGCCGCCGCCACCGCCGCCGCCTTGGTTGCCGAGATAACCCCTCACAGGTTCTGGTCCAGGAAGGCGGCCAACTGGGCCTTGCTCACCAAACCCACCTTCTGCGCGTGCGGTACGCCGTTCTTGAACAACATGAGCATGGGAATATTGCGAACGCCGAACTTCGTCGGCGTGACGCGACTCTGGTCGACGTCCATCTTCGCGATGACAACGCGCCCGGCGTAGTCCTTGGAGATTTCGTCGAGCACAGGCGCAATGGCCTTGCAGGGGCCACACCACTCGGCCCAGAAGTCCAGAAGGACGGGCGTGGCGGAGTTGAGAACGTCCTGTTCGAAGGTGCTGTCGCTGGTGTGGATGATGTTATTGCCGCTCACGCGGGGATTCCTCTCTGCGATGGGATGAATACAGGCACTGCGGTGCCCAATTTGACTTCCTTCGGAAGCCGGAGGGGCCGCATTTGGAAGCGGCCAGAAACGGGACAAGGGACGGTTAAAGGGGCTTGAGGGTGACGTTCGTTGCCTAATACGGCACAATGTCGGCTTGAGAATCAACCAGCTACAACCCACGCGCACCATGGCGGAGGGGAACCGGGCTTCGGGATTCGCGCCTTCAGGCGCGCTATGGGTGGGAATTGTGTCCCTTTCCGTTCCCGTTTTGCAAGCCCACCCTTCCCTCGCCCTCCAGATGAGCGCCCAACGGCGGATACCGTGACAGAACCACAAACCGGACCACAGTCCGAAAATCAGCCTGAAAACCTTGCCAGCGCCGCTTCAGAAGCCGCGCCAGCCCCTACCCCGACCGAGGCGCCTGCGCCCACTCCGGTCGAAGCCGCAGCCGAAGCCCCCGCGCCCGATGCGCCAGTCGAAGCCACCACCGAAGCCACGGTCGACGCTGGCGTCAGCGCTGGCGTCGACGCCATGACCGAAGCCACTGCCGAGGCCATCAAGCCTGCCTTCGTCCCCTCCGACGCGCTGTCGAACATCAGCTTCAGTTCGCTGAACCTCCCCGAAGAACTGGCCCGCGGCATCGCGGACGCCGGCTTCGAACGCTGCACCCCCATCCAGGCAGGCACTTTACCGCTGGCCTTGGCTGGCATCGACGTAGCGGGCCAAGCACAGACAGGAACCGGCAAGACGGCGGCGTTCCTCGTCGCCATGTTCGCCAAGCTCTTGCGTGAACCGGCTTCGCCGTCGAAGCCCGCCAGCGCGCCGCGCGCGTTCATCATGGCGCCCACACGCGAACTGGCCGTGCAAATCCACAAGGACGCCGAACTGCTCGGCCAGTACACCGGACTGACGCTCGGTCTTGCCTTCGGTGGCGTGGACTACGAGAAGCAGCGCCGCATCCTCGAGAACGGCGTGGACGTGCTCATCGGCACGCCGGGCCGCATCATCGACTTCTTCAAGCAGCACGTGTTCGAACTGCGCCATGTGCAGGTAATGATCCTCGACGAAGCGGATCGCATGTTCGACCTCGGCTTCATCGTCGACATCCGCTACCTCATGCGCCGCCTGCCGCCGCCCGAGGCGCGCTTGTCCATGCTGTTCTCCGCCACGCTCGCGCAGCGCGTGCTGGAACTGGCCTACGAGCACATGAACGACGCGCAATTGGTGCGTATCGAGCCGGAGAAGGTCACCGCGGACCGTGTCCGTCAGGTCATCTACTACCCAGCCATGGAAGAGAAGGCCGGCCTCCTGGTCGGCTTGCTACGCAAGAACATGGCCAAGCGCACCATCATCTTCGTGAACATGAAGCGCACCGCCGAAATGCTGGAGCGCGGCTTGCAGGCGAACGGCTTTCACGCCGAAGCAATGAGCGGCGACGTGCCGCAGAACAAGCGCCTGAAGATGCTCGGTGCGTTCCACGACGGCACGCTCCCCATCCTTATCGCCACCGACGTCGCTGCGCGCGGCCTGCACATCCCCGATGTCAGCTACGTGTTCAACTACGACTTGCCGAACGACCCAGAAGACTACGTCCACCGCATCGGCCGCACCGCGCGTGCCGGCGCTGAAGGCGATGCCATCAGCTTCGGTTGCGAAGACTACGTGGCCGTGCTGCCGGAAATTGAGGCCTACATCGGCTTCAAGATCAAGGTCGAACGCGTCGAACCGGAACTGGTCGTGCCCGTCATTGCCCCGGGTCGCGCTCCCGAGCGTGAATACGCCGCTGGTGGCCGTGGCGGTCCGCGGGGCCGTGGTGGCCCGGGTGGCCCGGGTGGCGGTCGTGATGGTGGTCGCAGCGGCGGTAGCCGCGATGGTGGTGGCCGTGGCGCGCCGCGCAGCGATCGTCCACGTCGCGAAGACGCACCCGTGGCGGCAGAAGCCGCTGCCGGCGCCGTGGAAGGCGCTGCCCCGCGCAGCGAAGGCCAGCCGCGCAGCGAGGGCCAACGCAACGAAGGCCAGCGCGGTCCGCGTCAGGACCGTGGTCCACACCCCGACCAGCGTGGCGGTGGCCGTGGCCCCCGTCCCGAAGGCGGGCAGCGTGGTCCGCGTCCGGAAGGGCAGCCCGCAGGTGGCCCCGGTGCACCGAATGCCGAAGGCGCAGCAAACACGGGCGAGCGCGCCGATGGCCAAAAGCGTCGTCGTCGTCGTGGCGGCCGCAACCGCGGGCGCGATCGTCAGCGCGACCAGCAGCCGGCCTCGGCGAAGCTGGGGGCAAAATTCTGGTGGATTGCTGGCGGCCTAACGCTGCTCGCTGCCGCCGCCGGCGTCGTATTCGGCTGACGCGCACCGGCAGTCTCGGCGGTGGCAATCTTCAGCCGCCGAGACCTGCCTGCAAATCCTTCACGCCATCTACCGCGGGCCAATGCGCGGTGTCTTTCGCGGGCCGCCCTGAATCCGGGCACCGCACCGCACGCACTTCAGCAATACCGAACGCCGTGGCAGCCACCAGCATGGGCAGGCTGTCGTCCACGAACAGCGTGCGCGCTGGGTCGAACGGCTCCGCTGCCTGTAGCGCTGGCCAGAAACGGGCGTCTTCTTTTGGCGCGCCGAAGGCATGCGTGGAATGGGCCGCATCCAAACGATGCAAAAAGCCCAACTGCCGTTCCTTCACCGCCAGCGTTCCCGGGTGCGCGTTGGTCACGAGCACAGTGCGCTTACCGGCAGCGCGCAAAGCGTGCAAAAAGCCCTCTGCTCCGGGCAACCAGCGCACTTCTTCCCGCACAGTGTCCTTGATGGCGTGAATATCCAGGCCGAGCGTGGTGGACCAATGGTCGATGCAATACCAGGCCAGCGTGCCCATGGTGGCCTGAAACACCGGCGCCAACTCATGCTGCGCCTGCGCCAGCGTCAAGCCACGCGGTTTCGCCCAAAGCCCCGGCACATAGTCCTGCCAGAACCAGTTATCGAAGCGCAAATCCAACAAAGTGCCGTCCATATCGAGCAGCACGGTATCAATGCGGTCCCAGGGAACCGCGGGCGAAAAAACCACCTTTCCGGTAGGCGAATGCGGCATACAGTTTCCCGTGTAGGGGGTGTTTGAGAGGGCAAGCATCATAGCCCGCGTGGTTTAATGCCGCGCATGGAGAGTTTCCTTTACCTGCTGGTCGCCTTCTTCGCGCTGGCCATCTTTTGGCAAAGCACCATGACGGCCCGTGAAGCGGCCAATGCCGCTGCCGTAGAAGCCTGCGCCGAACGTGGCGCGCAACTGCTGGACGGCACCGTGGCGTTTCGCCAAATGCGTCTGCAGCGTGGACGGGATGGCCGTATGGGCCTGCGGCGCACCTATGTGTTCGACTATTGCGAGGATGGTGAAACCCGCCGCCAAGGCTTCGTCATTGTCGCCGGTCGCCGCGTGGAATTCGTCGGGCTCGGCCCGACGCTAGTGAATTAAGCCAGCCCCTTGAAGCTCGCCTCCCCCATCGACTTGCATCTGCACAGCACCGCTTCGGATGGCCGACTGGCGCCGCGCGAACTGGTGGCCTTGCTGGCGCAGCGCGGCGTCAAGGTGTTCGCCCTGACCGACCACGACACCGTCGCCGGCTTGCCCGAAGCTGCGGCTGCAGCGGCCGACCATGGCCTGCACCTGCTGCGCGGCACCGAACTGTCGGCAGAGTGGCTGGGCCGCACCATTCATGTGGTGGGCCTTGGCATTCAGCCTGAAGAGCCGACGCTGGTGGCGATGCTGGAACGACTGGCCGCCTGCCGGGCTGCCCGTGCAACCCTCATTGCCGCGCGCCTCGACCGCGCCGGCGCACCGGGAACCGCGGCGCTGGAACAGGCGCTACAGGCCGTGGGCGGGCCTTCGCCGGGGTCCACAGCGCTCGCCCGCGTTACCCGTACCCACCTCGCCCGCGCCCTCGTGGCGTTGGGCGCCGCGCCCGACCTCGACGCCGCGTTTACCCGCTGGCTGGGCCAACGTGGTCGCGCCTACGTCCCGGCGGGCTGGCCACCGCTGGCCGAAGTCACGGCCGCCATCGTGGCGGCCGGCGGGGCCCCCGTGCTGGCGCACCCGCTGCGCTACACGCTGTCCTCGGGGCAGCGGCGGCGCTTGGCACAGGAATTCAAAGCCACGGGGGGTGCCGCCTTGGAAGTAGTCGTGGGTGGCCATGCGGCAGCACAGGTCGAAGCGGCCACCGGCCTCGCCTTGCGCGCAGGCCTGGCCGGCAGCATCGGCTCGGATTTCCACGACCCGGCGTTCCCGTGGAACTTGCCGGGTCGATTGGCTAAGCTGCCGGAGGCCGTGGTACCGGTGTGGACACGCTGGGCGGCCGTGCAGGAAGCGCTCGGCGCATGAGCGAAGACGACAACGACAAGGTCAACCTGGAACTGCTCAAGCGGCTGGAGCGCTTGCGTTCGCTGCGCATCGAGCACCGGGACCTCGACGATGTCATCTCGCGTCTGCAAATGGACTTGTACACGGACGAAATCCAGCTGCGCCGCCTGAAGAAGCGCAAGCTCATGCTGAAAGACCAGATTGCCCGGCTCGAAAGCGAACAAATTCCGGACCTTAACGCGTGACCACGCCCCTCACCCTTGATGACACGTGGGCACTCCTGACCACGCCCACCGTACTCACCGAAATCGGCGCGTTCGCGCTCGCCTTGCTGGTCGCTTGGTTGGCGCCCAAGGCCACTCCGCGCACCGCCATCGGCAGTTTGGCCACACGCGAAGCACGCATCGCCGTGTTGGTCACCGTCTTGCTCGGCGTCTTGCTGCCCTACGGTATCCCGCTGTTACTGGTCGTACTGGCGAACTCGATAGTCACGGCAAACAGCCTCGATGTGCCCGTGCTGGCGCCGGCCGCGGCCCTGTTGGCCGCGCTGCTCGCCATCCGCATCGGCACTTTCCTGCTGGGCCTCTCCTTTGGCCACGGCTCGCGTCTTAGCCGCTGGGAAAGTCGTTTGGCTGTCGTGCTGTGGGTGTTCGTGGCGCTCCATATGCTCGGGTGGCTGGAGGCTTCCATCGGCGCCTTGGACAGCATCCCGCTGTCCGGCTCGGACCGCCACATCACCCTTTGGTCCGTCCTGCGCTCCCTGTTCACGGTGTCTGCCTTCGTGGTGGTCAGCGTGTGGGTCGCGCGGCAAGTCGAGCGGCGTGTCCACGGGCTCACGGATCTCGCCCAATCGACACGTATCGGCATCGCCAAGTTCTCATTTGCCACGCTCATCGGCTTTGGCGGCTTGCTGGGCCTTAGCGCTTCGGGGCTCGACCTCACCGCGCTCACCGTGTTCTCCGGCGCCATTGGTCTCGGTCTCGGGTTCGGCTTGCAGTCCATCGCAGCGAACTTCGTCAGCGGCTTCGTGCTGCTCATGGACAAGTCCATCAAACCCGGCGATGTCATCAGCTTCACCGGCACGCTCGGCACGCACACCGAAGGCTTTGGCTGGGTACAGGAACTGCGCGGCCGTTACGTGGTAGTGCGCGACCGCGACGGCGTAGAGACGCTGGTACCCAACCAGAACCTCATCACCAACCAAGTCATCAACTGGAGCTACAGCGACAAGCGCGTGCGCCTGAAGCTGCCCGTACGCGTCGCCTACGACTGCGACCCGGAACTGGCCCTGACTACCTTGCTCGAAGCGCCCAAGGGAATTGCACGCATCCTTGCTGACCCCGCTCCGGTCACTCGTCTGATGGGCTTCCACGACTGGGGCTTCGAACTCGAATTGCGTTTCTGGATTACGGACCCGCAAGACGGCGTGAACAATGTGCGTAGCGAAGTGAACCGCGCCATCTGGCGTTTGTTCAAAGAGCGCGGCCTGCGCATTCCCGTGGCTCAGCAGGAGATTCGTCTGGTGGATGCCGAAGGGCGTGTGCTCGGGCTCGGCGCCTTACGCGGCGAGCGTCCGCCCGCCCCATGAGCGCAGCCATCGAGATAGCACCAGAACTCTGGGTGCCCGAAAGCGAACTCGAGTTCCACTTCATCCGCTCACCCGGTCCGGGTGGACAAAACGTCAACAAGGTGGCCAGCGCGCTGCAACTGCGCTTTGCTGCTGCCACTACGTCGCTGCTGGATGAGGCTGGGCGCCGGCGTCTGGCTGTGCTGGCCGGGCGGCGTTTGGCACAGGACGGCTGGTTGGTACTGACCGCACACCGTTTGCGTACGCAAGAAGGGAACCGCCGCGATGCCTTCGACCGCCTCGCCGAACTCATCGTGCAAGCGCGCACCGCACCCCGCCCCCGCAAGGCCACGCGCCCCACCCGCGCTTCGCAGTTGCGGCGCGTCGAAGGCAAGAAGCAACGTCAGGGCGTTAAACGACTACGCGCCAAGCCTGGCACTGACGATTGACGTCCGCGCACGGACACCGGTGGCGTCCGTAACCACGGTGCAAGCCACTGATCCCACTGTTGGTCCAGGGCCGCAAACTCTTCGCCGCAGTGCACAGCGCCCACTAAAGGCAGCAAGCGTAGTTGCTCAAGCCACGGCTGCGTAGCCGGCAAGGCACCGGCAAAACCACAGGCCAACCGGTCCACCCGCACGCGGTCATAGCCGTGGTTTTCGAGAAACCCCAAGCCCTCAGCCACGTCGTTACCGACTGCATGGCGCAGGAACTCGAGCGCACCCAGCACCTCTTGCGGTTGACCCACGGCACTGCCCAAGGCCACGAGCGCGAACTGGTCCGCGGCCACTTCGGGAACCAGCGTGGTACGCAGCGGCAGGACATCTACCAGCGCATGACCCAGTTCATGGAACACAATGAAGGTAGTCATGCCCGAGAACCAGCGCTCCGCGCGCGCGTCGTCGTCCTCGCCCGCTGCGGCAACGGAAAGTTCAAGCACTGCTTGCAGCAATTCGTAGCACAGCCGTACGTGCCGCGTCACGGGGTCCCAGTCGGCGTCGCTGCTCCCGCATTCCTCCACGCGCACCGTAATGTCTTGCGGCAAACGCAGTGAACGCGTCAGGGAAGCGGTAACGTTCTCCAGCACGCGGTCAGCGCGCAGCACTTCCTCGTAGCGCACATAGTCTTCATTGATGACCGGGCCATATTCCGCCAGAAAGCGGCCGTCGGCCGTCTCCGGCTTCACTGACTGGGCCACTGACGAGGCCACAGATGAAGCCACGGATGAGCCCGTTGGCGACGCCACCGACCCTTGTGAACCTTGCGACCAAGCTGGCACCGACAGCAGACTGGCGGCCACTACCCAAGGCCACGCCACCGATAGCGGCGAGCGCCAAAAAAGAATGTCAGCCATGGGTCACTTGCAGCACGCTGTGGCGTATCTGCTCGGAAAGCACCCGACGCGCATCGTCGATGATAGGACCCAAGACTTCATCGAAGGTGAGCTTGCCACGCGCATCCACGTGCAAAATTTCGCGTTCGCGCAGCAAGTCGAGGAAAGAGCGGAACATGGCGCGGTCGAAGAAGTCGGGCGAATCCAGCCCGTACAGCACGCTCATGCGACTGGCCTGATGGACGCACTGCATCTCCAGCGCATCCTGCGACAGTTCACCGGAGCCGGCTTTCATGAGCAACGCGAGTGCAAGGTAGAAGCGCTCCACAGTGCTGATGGTGGTATGAGCGAGAATGGAAAGCTGCACCGCCTCGGCGGTTCCCGTCGGTGGGCGACACCACACAACTCCTTCGGCGGTTTCCTCGCGCCGTAATAGCCCCAGTTGCGCGAAAGCAGCCAGACACTGCTCCACCACTTGCGGCAACCGCACCTCCGTAAAGTGCAGGAACAGTTCCTGCGCCGCGTACGGATAGATGCGCCAGGCCAAACGCTGCAGGTCGGCCTCCGGCATGGCGGGGTTATTCAGAAAGGCACAGGCAAGGAACGAGGGCATGGCCAACAGGTGTAGCGTGTTGTTGCGCGCATACGTGGCCAGCACGGCTTGCTCTTCGCGCATGCGCAAGATGTCGCCCAACGGGTGCTGACGCCGCTCCAGCATCCCCATGGCTTCGCCATGCGCCACGATGCCAGCCCCATCCAACACCGTGCAACTGCTATCCGGGCTGTAGGGCGCCGCGCCCAACAGTTTTTGATAAAGCTCAAGTTGGCGTACCAGATCGGTTTCGGGCAGTGCCTGCCGCGGCATGGACAACAGCACTGTAGCCAGTAAGTTAGTGGGCGTTGCCGCCGCCGCGGCATTGATGCGCCGCATGATGGTGTTGGCCAAATCGTCGATGACGCCGGCGAGCCAAGGCGGGCGGGCCTCGTCACGCGTCGGATGTTCGCGCCAGTCGGGTGCATGCGCACGCACCAGCGTGGCCAAGTCCAGCGGCTCGCCGAAGCTCACCTGCACACGACCATAGCGCTCACGCAAGCGCGGCAGAATACGCAGCAAGTCGCCTGCCGACTCGCTTTGCTTGGCTTTGCCAGCCAGTTCGCCGAGGTAGGTTTGCCCTTCCATCAGCCGTTCATAGCCAAAGTAGACCGGAACGAATACCACTGGGCGTCGCGGGTCGCGCAGGAAGGCCCGCACAGTCATGGACAACATGCCCGTCTTCGGCTCTAGCAAGCGACCGGTACGGCTGCGCCCGCCCTCAATGAAGTACTCGATGGAATGACCACGCGCCATCATCACGGCGAGATACTTGGTGAACACCGCGGGATAGACGGCGCTGCCCTTGAAGCTGCGCCGCAGGAAGAATGCACCGCCCATGCGCAGGAACCGCCCGATGATGGGCATGTTCAGGTTCACGCCCGCCGCGACGTGGGGCACCGCATGACCGCGGTGATAGATGACATAGCTGAGCAGCAGGTAGTCCATGTGGCTGCGATGGCAAGGGACATACACCACCTGCGCACCACTGGCCGCCAGGTTCAGGCGCTCCGCATGAAACACGTCCACGCCGTCGTAAAGGCGGTTCCACAGCCGCGTGAGCAGCCGATACATGATCGACACAAAGCGATGCGAATAGTGGGCGGCAATCTCGGTTGCCATACCCCGCGCCTGCAGCAACGCCTGCCGGCGGGTGAGATTCTTGGAGCGCACCTCGGCAGCCACCGCCGCACGCACGGCCCGCGAGCGCAGGACCTCGCGGATGACCGTGCGTTGGTGCGAGAGGTCGGGCCCAAGCGTTGCCGCCCGCTGCTGGCGCAACTGCGAACGCGCCAAGCGCGCCAACCGACGCGCAACGCGTCCGGCATCACCAGCTTCGCCAGACTCGGCCTCCAGCGGCAAGGGCTCGCCGAAATGTACCGCCGTAGCTCGGCCGTTCACCAACATGGCGAGAAAGCGGCGGAAGCGGCCGGCAAACGACCAGCCCTCGGCGAACAGGGTGCGCCACCATGCCGCTTCGCGTTGTGGTGCGCGCCCCCAAAACACGGCGACGGGAATAAGGTCGATGTCGCGGTCTCCCGCCGCGAGAGTCGCGTCCACCAAGCGCTGCAGACGCATCGGCAAGCGCCGGTCTGCGCGGCTTCGGAACCAACCACGTGAGCGGCCCATGAACACCATGGCGTGGCGTTCTACCTGCCCACCCACCAGCATGCGCCGCGCTGGAGAGGGCAAGCCCAACTGCCGGCAGGCGAGAATCAACGCCAGTTGGTCAGAGAGCGTGCGTTCCTCGAGCACATAGAACACGCGCCGGCCACGGCCCCGCAATTGCTCGGCCTCGTCGACGGGCAATACTTTGGGGACTACCACGAGGGCGGCAACGCGCGCCGCAATCGTCAAGAAGATACGGTCGAGACCGAACCAGGTTTTCATGGGGAGCCCTCAGTTGCGGCAGCGGCCACCAGCGCCAACTTGGCAGCACGCGGCAAGCGTTTGATGGCTGCCTCCCGCCGCGACGCT
>CALPVO020000020.1 GCA_943327025.2 Janthinobacterium lividum | reverse complement strand
TCGTTGTGACGACGACAGAAAGCCACCGCCGACGGAACATCGATGAAATGAAAATACGTCAGCGGGTTGGGCGACAGCACCTGGCAGTCGATGCCGGCACGGTCCATGGCAGCGAGGCGCACCTCGACATCCATGAACGGACTGCCGCGGTAACGCACGCCATGCAGACGATAGCCACCGGCGCGAAACAACGGGCGACCATCCTCCGCGACCGTCAGCTCCGGCCCGTGCTCAGCTGCCGCTCCGAAGGTTTCTTCCAGCACTACGTGAGCGTGGAAGTCGATGACTCTTGCGGCTTCCCAGGACATCAGAGGGCTCCCTGCACGATACCGCCGTCGACGGGCAATACCGTACCTGTGAGGTAACTGGCACGTTGCGAGGCAAGGAACACAATCACGTCGGCAATCTCGGCGGGGTCCGCGAAACGAGCCAAGGGCACTTGCGCCAGTATTTCGGCAGCCACCGCGGCTTCGTCACACTGCCGCTGGGCGGCGCGCGCCGCGAGCATTTGCCCGACACGCTCGGTGAGAGTCCAACCGGGAGCCACGGTATTCACCAGCACATTGTCTCGCGCTACTTCAGCCGCCAGCGTCTTGGCCCAGCCGGCCACGGCAAGGCGCAGACTGTTCGAGAGCATGAGGTCCGGGATAGGTTGCTTCACCGAATAGGACGAAACATTGACGATGCGGCCCCAACGCTGTGCGCGCATGGCCGGCAGGACGGCATTGGTGGTCCTGACGGCGGACATGAGAGTGAGCTGGAAGGCCCGCTGCCAGTCGGCTTCGGTGAGCCGTGCCGAGGGCCCCGGTGGTGGACCGCCAGCGTTGTTCACCAGCACATGAACGGTGCCATAACGCGCCAGTACTGCGTCGACCATGGGAGCAATCTGCGTTTCGTCGGCGAGGTCGCAAGGGAGCACCAAGACCGGCTGCCCGTGGGCCGCCTCGATGGCCGCCGCCGCAGCGGTCAACCCTGTCGCGTCACGCGCGCAAAGCGCCAGCAGGGCGCCTTCCCGGGCCAGCGAATGCGCCGTCGCCAAGCCGATGCCTTGGCTGCCCGCAGTGACCAATGCCACCTTGCCGTTGAGACCGAGATCCATGCAGGTAATCTTCCGCGACCGTGATCCGCGCAACGAAGTATGCGCCGCTGCATTGTCCGTTATCGGTGGGCGATTTCAAGTGTGGTAGCCGGCAGGCTGGAAAGTCCGCGGAACAGGAATCCGGGGCGCCAAGGTGGGCTGTCGAGCTTCACGGCAATGCCGGGCAGCCGCCGAGCAAGCGTCTCGAAAGCGATACGCCCCTCCAGCCGCGCCAAGGCCTGACCAATGCAGTGATGAATACCGCCACCGAAGGACTGGATGCGGACATCCTTGCGGGTGATATCGAAGCGGTCGGGGTCCGGAAACATCGAGGGGTCGCGGTTGGCCGCGGCGACGATGCACAGCACCCGCTCGCCGCTCTTCACGTAGGTGCCATCCACCAGCGTGTCTTCAAGCGCCGTGCGGTAAGTCGCTTGCAGCGAAGACTCGAACCGCAAGACTTCTTCCACCACGCCAGCGGCCAAGGCCGGGTTTGCCACCAGCAGTGCCCATTGTTCCGGGTAGCACTGCAGCGTATACAGCCCATTGCTGATGAGATGCGCAGTGGTTTCGAAGCCCGCACCGAACATGGCAATGACAATCGTGACCATCTCGCGGTGCGACAATGCATCGCCACTTTCGTCGCGGACCGAAGCCAACGCCGAGGTCAAATCATCGCGCGGGTCGGCCTTGCGCCGGTCGAACAGCGCGCCGAAATACTCGTAGAGGTAATCCATCTGGCGGTTCGCCAGCGCCAATTCTTCGGCGTTCAGCACGCGCGTCTCGAACACCAAAAACGCCTCGGCAATGGCCCGCGTCAGCTTCGCCATGCTGTCCGGCGTGCGTTCGCTTTCTTCCACGCCCAGCAAGTCGAACATGACCAGCACAGGCAAGGGATAAGCGAGGTCGTAGACCACGTCACCGGCACCACCCTTGGCGAGCCAAGCGTCAACGAGGCCATCCTGCAAAGCCTGAATACGCGGCGCCATGTCCGCAATGCGCTTTGGTGTCAGTGCAAAACTGACCAGCTTGCGCAGCCGCGTGTGGTGCGGCGGGTCTTGCATCAAGAAGACTTCCGACAGCCAGCGATAAGCGCTCTGCCCGAGTACATCGAAGTCGGGCCCGTAGAACAACTGGATGTTGCGGATGAAATTGCCCTGGCCGAAGGCGGGGCTCGCCAGCACTTGCCGGCAATCCAGGTGGCGCGTGGCCACATGGTAGCCGCCTGCCGCCGCATGCAAGCCAGCAACGGCTTGCAAGCGACGGTAGGTGGGGTAAGGGTCTCGTACGAGCGCTTGGTCAGCGGGGTCGAAGCGATAAGTATCTTCGGCCACGCTGCTGCTCATGCGAGAACCCCTTACGTCAAAACTCGTCGGTCAGAACTTGTAACCAACCGACACCCCGTAGGTACGCGGCGGTGCCACGGAGCCTACACGGATGCTGCCGTAGAGCGGCGCGGTGATGATGTTGTTGGTGATGATGAACTCATCGCCCACATTCTTCACCCAACCGCCCACGCTCCAGCGCTCGCTGCTATCGGTCCACGTGGCCGACACGTTGCCGATGGTATAGCTGCCCTGCACCGCGTCCGCATTGTTGAACTCGGTGAAGTACACCGTGCCCTGGTAGGCAGCTTCAGCGTGCAGAGCCAACTTGCCCGAACCCACCGGCACTTCGTACGTCAGGCCGGCAAAGGCCGTGGAAGTCGGTGCGTTCTGCAGGTAGTTGCCCGAGACATCGACCTGGCGGAAGCCCTGACGGTAATCACCCGTGGTGAAGTCCGTGTACTTCGCCGACAGCAGCGTGGCGTAGAAGTCCGCGGTGAGGCCTTCAGCCAACTTGGCGCGCAGTTCGAGTTCGAGACCGTAGTTGCGGGCCGAAGCGGCGTTGACCGTGGTTACCACGCTGTCCGCACCGACGAAGCCGACTTGCAGGTCCGAGTACTTGTAGTTGAACACCGCCGCGCGGTATTCCACGTTGCCACCAGCGGCACGGCCCTTCACACCGGCCTCGATGCTCCACACGTATTCCGGGTCGATGACGGCATTCTGGCTACCGACGTTGATGACGCCCGACTTGAAGCCGCGCGTCAGGCTGCCGTACCACAGCTGCCCACCCTCGGTGGTGTACTCGAGGTTAAAGCGCGGCGTGACGGCATCCCACGACTTGCCCTTGTCCGTCGGCACGTTGGCGCCCAGCGCATCGAAGATGAAGGAGCCGGCACCATCACGCTTCTCGTGGTTGTAGCGAGCACCCACGGTCAGCTTCAGCTGGTCGTTGATGGGGTAGGTACCCTGCAAGAAGGCGCCGTACGCGTCCGTCTTCACCGTACCCAACTGCCAGTAGTTGCCGTTGTTGAACAGGTTGGCAGGTGCACCGAAGAGCAAGCCGAGATTGGTGAGCGGCACCTTCACGGAGCCGAACAGCTTCTCGTGGAAGTACATGACGCCACCGAGCAGGTCCCACTTGCCAGCCGTGCGGCTGAAAGTGAATTCCTGACTCCAGGCGTTGCTGTCTTCGTCGTAGTTGTTCTGGCCGAACATGTTCACGTCGGAGACGTCGAGGTCGTCACGCGTGAAACGCTGGAAATCGCGCCAGGCGGTCACGGACTTCACGTCCCACTCGCCCAACTTGAAGTCCACCAGAGCCGTCAGGCCGACGCCGTCGCGCTGGTTGATGGGCTCTTGGTCGGAGTAGATGTTACGCAGATCCGCTGCTTGGCCACGCGTAGCGTAGTAGTCGAAAATGGTCTTGCCGCCGAGCAGGTTGTGCCCGAGGCCGTCTTCCGGCGTAGCGGTCGTGCCGAAATAGTGGAAGGCGTAGTTGTTGTCGTCTTCCTTGAAGTAGTCGGCAATGATCGTCGCCTTCACGTCATCGCTGGGGGCGAACGCCACCATGGCGCGAACGGCTACCGCGTCGCGGTCGTCGATCTGGCTGCCGGTGAACAGGTTCTTGCCGTAGCCATCACGCTGGTCCCACTTCACGGCCACACGAGCACCGACAGTGTCGGACACCGGGCCGCCTACCGCACCTTCAAAGGTCTTGGCAGCGAAGTTGCCGACCGTCAAACGGCCGTAGCCGTTCAGGGTATCGCCGGGCTTGCGAGTAACGAGGTTCACCACGCCGGCGGTAGCACCGCGGCCGTAGGTGGTGCCTTGCGGGCCGCGCAGCACTTCCACCTGTTCCAGGTCGAAGAAGCCGGCCAGCTGAGCGGACGGACGCGCGATCATGGCGCCGTCCTGCAAGAAGGCCACGGCACCGTCGGCACCGAGGTCGATGCTGGTCATGCCGACGCCGCGGATGAAGGTACGGTTCACGCCGAACTGGTCACCGACGGAGAGATTGGGCACCGCCGTGGCGAGGTCGGAGATGTCTTCGATGCCACCGGCACCGAGCTGGTCTGCCGTAACGGCCGAAATGGCGGCCGCCGTGCTGTTGATGGAGTTCGCCTTCTTGGTGGCGGTGACGATGATTTCCTCGAGGCCATCGCTGGCTGCCTGTTGCGCGGACGCGCCGGCTGCGGCGAGCAGCAGGGCAGCAGCAACGGCACCCTGCAGGGCGCGGGAAATGACAGGACGGGTGGGTGTGGACATGAGCGTAGGTTCCCCCTCGGCAGCCCGGTACCGGTCGGCACCTGTCGGCTATCTACTATAAGTATGTTTTTTTATACCATCAGTCAATACGCACAGACGTTGGGAAGGAATTCACTCCGCTCGTTTTGCAGTGCACCATGAAAACGTTGCGCCTGCACAACATCGCCAAAGCGGCTGCAATCGATTGGCAAATCAGGCCCCGCTGAACCCCTGCTGCCGCCATGCCTCGTAAGCAACGATGGCCACCGTGTTGGACAGGTTCACGCTCCGGTTTCCCGGCAGCATGGGGAGTTGCAGCACATCCTCCGGCGCAAACCGCGCCAAGTCTGCCGCCGCAATGCCTGGCCCTTCGGCGCCAAACACCAGCACATCCCCGGGCTGAAACGCCACCTGGTCGTAGCGGCGCGTCCCGCCCGTCTCCACGGCATAGCGCCGGCCCGCCCCGTTTTCGTCTAGCCAGCGCCAGCAAGCGGCAAAATCCGCGTGTTCGCGCACGCGCGCCAGCTCGTGGTAGTCGAGCCCGGCCCGGCGCACGTGGGGGCTTTGCAGGGAAAAGCCCAGCGGGTGCACCAGGTGCAGCGTGCAGCCGGTGTTGGCGCACAGCCGGATGGCATTGCCCGTGTTCGGGGGAATCTGGGGCTGCAAGAGAACGAGATGGAACATGGGACCACTATAATGGCGCATGGCTGCCCATCCCGCTCCCGCCGCGCTCACCGCGCCCGGCTCCCCGCCCGAATCCCTCCGCCTGAAGTTCTGCGGACTGGATTTCGCCTCCCCCATTGTCTTGCTGTCCGGCTGCGTCGGCTTCGGCGAGGAATACACGCGCATCGAAGGCTTCTCGAACCGCGATGTCGGCGCCATCGTGCTGAAGGGCACCACGGGCCAGCCGCGCCTCGGCAACCCGCCACACCGCGTCACCGAAACCGCGCAAGGCATGATCAACGCCATCGGCCTGCAGAACCCCGGCGTGGACCACGTGGTGCGTCACATCCTCCCGGAACTCGACTTCACCGAGACCAAGTTCTTCGCGAATGTTTCGGGCAGCACCATCGAAGAATACGTCGAGGTGACGCGCCGCTTCGATGACAGCCCCATAGATGCCATCGAGGTCAATATTTCCTGCCCGAACGTCAAGGAAGGCGGCGTGCAGTTCGGCAACTACCCGGAGATGAGCGCGAAGGTGGTAGCCGCTTGCCGCAGCGTCACGCAGAAGCCGCTCATCATCAAGCTGTCGCCCAACCAGACGGACATCAAGGAAAATGCCCGCGCTTGTCTCGAAGCCGGCGCTGACGCATTCGCCGTCATCAACACCGTCATGGGCATGGCCATCGACGTGAAGACGCGCCGCCCGGTCATCGGCAATGTGCAAGGCGGGCTGTCCGGCCCCGCCATCAAGCCTATCGCGCTGCTGAAGGTGAAGCAGGTTTACGAAGTGACGAAGGCGCACGGCATCCCCATCATCGGGCAGGGCGGCATTTGCAGCGCTACCGATGCCGTGGAGTTCCTGCTGGCCGGCGCCACGGCGGTGGGTGTGGGGACTTCGCTCTTTTACGATCCGTTCAGCTGCCGCCGCATCAACGCGGGCATTGCTGCCTATGTGCAAGAGCAAGGCTTCAGCCACGTGGGCGAACTGACAGGGGCGCTGCAGCTGTAACGCTTCGCTGCGGGATGAGTACACGCGCCACGAAGTCGTCAGTGATGAGAGTTGGCGCCGGGACACGCAGCCACGGTTCCATCGTGCCATTATAGAGTTAGGCCACGTCACAGGGAGGCCTGCGCTGGAATGGACGGCAAGATGGGCAATTGGTCATTGGCGCTGCGCGTCCGCCTGCTGGTCGGCATTGCCTCCGCTGCCGTGCTGGTATTGGCAATTGCGCTACTTGGCTGGCATGCCTACCAGAACGGCCGGGACCAATTGGTGCTGCGCACTTTGGGAATTGCCCGCGTGTCTGCGGCCAACGCCGTCGCCGCCATCGAATACGCCGATCCGCACGCAGCGCGGGAACTGCTCTCCAGTCTCGGCCGCGAACCCGGCATCTTGTATGCGGAACTACTGGACCCGGCCGGCCGAACGCTGGCGCAGTTTGTCGCCAGCGATGCACGCCTTGCGGCTGCCGACACGGCGGTAACCCGCGCCGAACTCGACCAGCCTCTCCAGTACGAGATGTCAGGTGCTAGCAAAGAGCCATACTGGCATTTCGACGCGGACCACCTCGACCTGCGTTCTCCGGTGCTGTTGGATGGCCAAGTGCTCGGCGAACTGCGGCTCATCGCCTCCACAGCTGAAGTACGTGAAAGCTTCCGTTCGCTGGTCATCGGTCTGACAGTCACGGTACTGCTGGCCGGCTTGCTAGTCCTGTTCGTCGCGGCCCGTTTGCGGCGTTCCATCGCCGCACCGCTAAAGCAGCTGGTCGCCGCCATGGACCAAGTCGAACGTGGTCAAAACTACGACTTCCGCCTGCAAGAAGCAGGCAGTCCGGAAATCCGCGACGTCTACCGTCGCTTCAACGGCATGCTCGATACCATCGCCTCGCGTGATGAACGGCTCTCCAGTCAACGCCGCGGACTGGAAGAACAAGTGGCAGAGCGCACTTCTTACCTCGCGCAGGCCTTGGCTGACGCGGAGGGTTCCAGCCGTGCCAAGAGTGATTTTCTGGCCCGCATGAGCCACGAGATTCGCACCCCCATGAATGGCGTGCTGGGCATGGCGGAACTGCTCGAAGGTACGCGTCTGGATCCCCGCCAGCGGCGTCTGCTTGCCACCATCCGCGGCAGCGGCGAGTCCTTGCTGGAAATCATCAACGACATCCTCGACTTCTCGAAGATCGAAGCGGGCCATCTGGATATCAGCACTAACGCCTTCTGTCTGGCGGATGTGGTCGAAGAAGTGGGTGAACTTCTGGCACCCCGTGCCCAGGCCAAGGGCGTGGAGCTGGTCTGCCGGTTCGACCCCGCCCTGCCCGCCTGGGTCCGTGGTGATGGTGGACGTGTCCGGCAGGTGCTGACGAACCTGGCCGGCAATGCGGTCAAATTCACCGCACGTGGTGAGGTCGTCATTGATGCACGGCCCGCGCCGGCAGACCCTAACACCACCATCCCCGTGAACTTCACTCGAGTCGTGTTCGAAGTGCGGGACACCGGCCCAGGTATTCCCGCCGACCAATTGCAAAGGGTCTTTGAAGCGTTCACGCAGCTAGACAGTTTTGCTACCCGCGCCCATGGCGGCACAGGGCTCGGGCTGGCCATTACGCGCCAACTGGTGCGCTTAATGGGCGGACGTATCAGCGTCACCAGCGATTACGGTGTAGGTTCCACCTTCCGCGTCGAACTGGCCTTCGACGATGCCACGAACGTGCCCCAGCAGTCGGTAGCTATTGCCGCCACGAAGCCCTTGCTCGCGGATGTGCGCGTGCTCGTCGCCGATGACAACGCCACTAACCGCGAGTTTCTGTCCACACTGCTGGCCAGCTGGCACATGGCGGTCACCACCGTCGCTGATGGCTCGGCCGCTGTTGAAGAAGCGCGGGCCGCGGCGGAGCGCGGCCGTCCCTACGAACTGTTCGTGCTCGACCACCGCATGCCCGGACTCGATGGCCAGCAAACAGCCATCCGCCTGCGACAGAATCCTCTCTGCAGCGGTGCACGCGTCGTACTGCTGTCCTCCATCGACATGACTTTGAATACGCAGCGCGACCTGCGTAGTGGCGTCGATGACTGGCTGACCAAGCCCGTACGGCAAGGACGTCTGCAGGCTTGTCTGGCGCGCGTTTTGGGGCGAACCGGTGGTCTCGAAGTCGCGCCGACACCGGCTTGGGTGACGCCAGTAAACGCGAGCCCGTTGCGGGTACTGCTCGTGGAAGACAGTCTCGTCAATCAAGAAGTGGCACTCGGCATGCTCGAAGTGCTCGGCGTGACGGCCGAAGCGGTGGACAACGGACTCGCAGCAGTTGACGAGGCGGCTCGACAGAAATTCGATGTGCTGCTGATGGACTGCCAAATGCCGGGTATGGACGGCTACGAGGCAACCAGACATATCCGCGCCGCGGAGCTGGCAGCTGGACAGCCGGCCATGCCAATCGTTGCGCTCACCGCCAACGCGCTGCAAGGCGATCGTGAAAAATGCTTAGCTGCGGGCATGACAGATTTCGTCAGCAAGCCGTTTACCCTGGACCAGCTGCAAAAAGCCCTGGACCGCGTGCGTCGGGCTTTGGCGGCGCTGCAAACCGAATCGCCGGTACCGCCAATGGATGCGGCCACCCCGGAAAGCTATTCGACCCGTTCCTATCCGACAGCGACACCCGTGCTAGATGCCAACCAATTAGCCGAGGTGGCAGCACTAGGTCGTCCAGGCCTTGTGGAGCGGATGGCGCAACTCTTTCTCGAGCATTCACGACAACCGTTGGCAGATGCTGACGCAGCGGTGGCCGGTGGCGATCTGCCCGGAGCGGAGAACGCACTCCACGCCTTGCGGTCCTCCGCTTCGAGTCTTGGTGGCAAGCAATTGGCGGAGCTCGCCGGTGACGCAGAGCAAGCCGCCCGCGCCGGAGATTTAGCCGCGGTGCGCCGCCAGTGGCCAGGCGTCAGCGCCGCTCACCGCGAACTTTGCGAGGCACTCAGCGCGCTGGTTGCGCGCTCACCCACGCCGCCAGAGCAGACAACTCCGCCGGACTGATTTCCGCGGGGTGGAACGCGGGCATACCTCTCGCGCCATTCCGGACTACCGCCGCAATAGCCACCGCTGGCAAGGAATGCCCGAACAAGACAGGGCCTAAGCCGTGCTCATGACAATAGCCACAGCTGGCACGCCAAACGGCCGCCGGGCCGGATAGCGGCACTACTTGCTGTGCATTGGCGCCGGGTGCCAGCGCTACGATTGAGCAGAGCCACACCCGCAGTGTCACCGGTGCCAGTACGTGGCGTAGCGAGTTGGTCCTCATGGATGAATCCCCGACTTGCCGGGCGCCAGAATTCCAGCCGGGTCGAGCGCGTGTTTCAAACGCTGTGCCACAGCGCGGTTCGCCTCACCGTGCACTGCAGCCACGTGGTCCATGAAGCCGATGCCGGTGCGGTAGAAGCCATAGCCAGCCGCTGCGAACACATCAATAAGCTCGTGGTAGCAACGGCGGGCTGCCAACGTCTTCGCGGCGTCGCTGCGGTCGTAGACCATGGGCATCACATTCAGGGTTTCGCGTCCATTGATCGTCATCCCCGTCATGAAGTCGATGCCGTAGCGCCCCATCACGTCGCGCGCCAATTGCGTCTGGCGTGCACAGTCAGCGCCCCGCGTCGGCGCCACAGGCGAGAACCAGACGAGCCCTCCGCCGCCGGTCCAATTGAAGATGGAAAAAGTCTGCAGCGACAATTCGTTCGACTGCATGGGGTCGTGTATGTTCGGAATGACCGTGGCGCCGGCTTTCTCGAATTCACGCGTCACGAAGGGCGTATCTAAATCGATCTGTTCCTGACGCCCATAAAGCGAGAACAGATAGACCCACGGCGGCAAGCCACGTTCCCGGGCAGCTTTTTCGACCACTGCTTGTGGAATGGCACCCGGCCCGTCATAGAGTTCGGCGCGCCGACACGGCCCGGTAAGCACCAGCGTGGCATTCGCGAGTACGCCAAAATTCGGAATGGCGTTGGTGAGCCGCAGCGGACGAATGGTATCGATGGCGCGAGCGAGGTCATCGTCGCGGTGCCACTGCACCATGAAGGTCCGGTGCGCCGGCGGCGCCGGCATCAACCACAGACCGAGCTTGGTCACAACGCCATAGTTGGACTGCGTGAACAAACCATCCAGATAAGGCCCGTAGCCATACTTGAAGGCCTGCCAGGTGTTGGTCCCCTTTACGCCACCCATGCCGGTGCGCAGTACCGTGCCATCCGACAGCACCACTTCCATGCCGCAACTGTTCGCAAAGTGGTCGCCGTAGGGTGTGAGGCCACCGCCACGTTCAAGCGTGTTGCCCATGGGGCTGACCAACGGACCCGGTGCGGGAAAATCCAGCCAGAGTGGAATACCCTGAGCGCGCAAGTGGTCCTGCAGTTGCTGGTAGGTAACGCCCGGCTCCACCAGCGCTGTGCCCAACTCGGCATCCACCTCCAGAATTCGGTTCATGCGCCGCAAATCCAACACCATCTGCCCACGCGTGGCAGGTGCCGCGGAGCCGTAGCCAAAATTGCGCCCGGTGGAAACGGTCCACAGGGGAATTTGGGCACGCACGCAGATTTTTAGTATCGCTTGGATTTCTTCGACAGAAGCGGGCGCCACAACGCCACTGGGCTGATGGTTGAAATCTTCGGCTGGCAGCATCAAGCGGCCATAGGGCACCAGTCCTTCGGCGTCGGCGATGACATGAGCTTCGCCGACCACGGCGCGCAGCGCCACCAAAGCGACATCGAAGGCGCGCGCACCAACACCCGGAGGCAGCACACGCTCAAGGTTCATTCCGTCTCTCCAGTACCGACAGCGGACACCGCCACCTGACGGAGCTCGGCCTTGCGCACTTTGTCGCTGGCATTGCGTGGCAACGCTTCCAGAAAATGGTAGGCGCGTGGGCGCTTGTAAGCCGCCAACTGCGCACGGCAATGGGTGTCGAGCGCGACTTCATCGGCCGTGGCACCGGCGTGCAAGACGATGGCGGCATGAACCAACTCGCCATAGCTTTCATCGGGAACGCCGAACACCGCCACCTCGCGTACGGCCTTGTGGCTGGCCAAGACATGTTCGACTTCCGTGGCATGAATGTTCTCGCCACCCGAGATGATGAGCTCTTCGACACGGCCCACCAACGTAAAGTAGCCCCCGCCCTCACGTCGCGCGAGGTCACCAGTGTGAATCCAACCGTCGCGCAAACGCTGCGCAGTGGCAGCAGCGTTGTTCCAATAGGCGAGCATACCGCCAGCGGCTGCGCCCAACACCTCGCCTACGGCCCCATCCGCCACCTCTTCACCGGCGGTATCGACGATACGCAGATGGCTATACAAGGCCTCGCGACCAGTGCAGTGGGCGTGGGTCGCGTGGTCAGACCACGGCAACACACCTAGCAACCCCGACTCGGTAGAACCATAGATCTGATGAAACTCCACTTCAGGGAACGCTTCGCGGGCCGCCGCGAGCACCGCTGCCGGCATGGGCATGGAGCCATAAAAAACGGTGCGCAAGGACGACAGATTGAAAGCGTGCCGTTGCGGATGGCGCGCGAGCAGCCCGATGACCGTAGGCACCAAGACCGCCATGCTCAGCCGCTCCGCTTCAATGAGAGCGAACAGGCGTAACGGGTCCAGAGAACCGCGGTGAATGACTCCCGTAGCGCCCATGAACAAGCACTGGTGGAGCATGAGGTTGAGCCCGGCCGCATGAAACATCGGCACTGCCATGAGGTAGCGGTCGTCCCGGGACAGGCCGGTTTCCATGGCGGTGCCGAGGTACATGCGAAAGTACGCGCGGTGTGGCACCAACACACCCTTGGGCGTCCCCGTGGTGCCACTGGTGTACATGATGGCGCAGGGTGACTCAGGATCGACTTCAAGGTTGGGCGGGGTCTCGGGGAACGCTGTGAGCCAATCGCCAAGCTGGCGTGCCCCCGCCCAACGCGCCGCCGGGGTGGCTGCTGGCTCCAGCGGCGCTTCGACCAAGGGCGTTGCTTGATCGGCAAGCAAGACGACAGGCAAATACCCGAGCCCGGCTTCGTGCAAGGCCGGCTGCCATAACGAGGCCAACTCGTTCTCGGTAACCAGCAGGGAAACCTGCGCATCCTGCAGGACGATGGCCAGTTCACGAGGCGCCAAGCGGAAATTCAGCGGTACCAACAGGACACCGGCCTTCGCAGCTCCCTGAGTGACGATGGCGTAGTCGAGATGATTGCAGGCCAATAGGCCCAGTCGGTCACCGGGCCGCAGCCCGCTGGCAGCCAACGCATGAGCCAACTGGTTGGAGCGCAGTTCGAGGTCAAGATAGGTGAGCGAGCGGGCTCCATGCACCAGCGCCACCTTGTCCGGGTGGCGGCGCGCATTCGCCTTGCTCAAGTCGCCGATGACCCGCATCGCTCTACCTTTGCCATGCCGGCACTGGAATTTATAGTAACATTTGCTACGGTAAGCCAGAACGACGCACCACGACGCCGTGGTGCCGAGAGTACCGTGTTCCGAGGGGTAGCTTCATGACCGACGTGATCGTTGTAGGTGGCGGCTCAGCCGGCTGCGCCATGGCGGCTCGCCTCGCCGAAGACCCCCAACTGCAAGTGCTGTTGCTCGAAGCCGGCGACAC
The DNA here is from genome assembly GCA_943327025.2 of Janthinobacterium lividum. Classification (GTDB taxonomy): domain Bacteria; phylum Pseudomonadota; class Gammaproteobacteria; order Steroidobacterales; family Steroidobacteraceae; genus CAIOHZ01. Next base: position 1,635 of record CALPVO020000020.1, on the reverse strand, counting down.
CGACGAGGTTCTCGCCTCCCGCGTGCCTGCGCTCGTGGCTACCATCGTCCAGAACCCGGAATTCGACTGGAAGTATACCGTCGAGCCGGATGCCTCCATCGGCGGGCGCGCGGATGTTTGGCCAGCGGGCAAGCGCCTCGGCGGCGGCAGCAGCATCAACGGCATGATGTACGTGCGCGGCCACGCCTGGGACTACGACGAGTGGGCCCGACGTGGCGCCATTGGCTGGAGTGCCAGCGACGTGTTGCCCTACTTCAAGCGTCTCGAAGACAACACGCGTTCGCCGAACAGTGCTAACGACAGCGCGTGGCGCGGCCGTGGGGGGCCGCAGTCCGTGGCCGACACTCGGGCTGCATACGCCGTAACCCAGCAATGGATTGACGCTGCTGTGCAAGCCGGCATTCCGCGGAGCCCCGACCTGAACGGCGCACTGGCCGAAGGCGTGGACCACGTGCAGACCTCCCAGCGTAGCGGCATGCGCCATAGCAGCGCTGCGGCGTATTTGCGCCAAGGCCCCCGCCCATCGAATCTGCGCGTTGAACTGAAAGCGCAAGCACTAGGACTCATTCTCGAAGGTCGACGTGCCGTGGGTGTGCGCTACCAGCAAAACGGCTCAGTCCACGAAGTACGGGCGGGGGGTGGCGTGGTTATCGCTGCCGGCACGTTGAATACGCCACGCCTGCTGCTGTTGTCCGGCATTGGTCCCGGCGCGCAGTTGCAGGCTCACGGTATCCCCGTGCTGCACGATCTACCAGGCGTTGGCGAGAATCTCCAGGACCATGTCGGGACTCATCTGGTGAATGAAGTCACCGTCCCCACCCTCAATAGCGCCGTGCAGGGCGCGGGGGGTTGGTGGCAACTGCTGCGCTTCCTGTTCACGCGGCGCGGCGCACTCACCACCGCTATCGGCCATGCGCAGGCGTTCGTACGCACGCGTGAAGATTTGTCCGCGCCAAATATCCAACTCATTTTCGCCCCGTTCGCGTTCGACCTCGACGCGGCGGGCAAGCTCCAGATGCGCCAACGCCCCGCCATCAGCACAGCAGCCTTCGTGGCTCGTCCCAAGGCACGCGGCAGCGTTGCCTTGCGTAGCGCTGATCCTTTGGCAGCGCCGCTCATTCGCCACCAATTACTGGAACACGATGACGATCTTGCACAGTTGGTTGAAGGCATCCAGTTTGCGCGCCGTATCGTAGAACAGTCGGCGCTCCACTCGTCCGTGCTGAACGAGGTTCGCCCGGGTGCCGAGTTGCAGGGCGCTGCGCTGGCAGGCTTTTGCCGTATGGCAGCCATTCCCGGCTATCACCCGGTGGGCACTTGCCGCATGGGTACCGATGCGCTGGCGGTGACTGACGCGGACCTGCGCGTGCATGGCATCGACGGGCTCTGGGTTGCCGACGGCTCTGTCATGCCAACACTGCCGGCAGGTAATACCAACGCCACTTGTCTCATGATTGGCGACAAAGGCGCCGAACATGTGCGGCGGACGCTCACAGGAAAGCATTGATGCGTCGGGGACCCCTCGCCGGCGTACGCGTGGTGGAGTTTGAAGGCGTCGGGCCTGTGCCCTACGCCGGCATGCTCTTAGCGGACATGGGTGCCGAGGTCTTGTTGGTTCGCCCGCCCCACCCCCGA
>CALPVO020000019.1 GCA_943327025.2 Janthinobacterium lividum | reverse complement strand
GATGCGCCGCGTGCGGCTTCCCTCGCGTATCTCCACAGCGCGCAGTGCGTTGCCACCCAGGGCGCGTACCACGCTGGCACCGCGCCGGGTATCCACCACGGCAGCGACTTTGATGCCGGCCGCGCGCAGATCCGCCGCTGTTGCTTCGCCGCTGTCGTTGTCGGCGTAGACCACCGCGCATTCGCCCGGCAAGACGGCGTAACGATTGAGATATGTGCGTACGGCGCCAGCGAGCATGACGCCGGGGCGGTCGTTGTCGCCAAAGACCAAGGGCCGTTCAATGCTGCCGGTAGCGAGTACGGTTCGTTTCGCGATGATGCGCCACAGTCTTTGCCGCGGCTGACCGGGAAGTGGCTTCGGTAAGTGGTCGCTGACGCGTTCCAGTGCGCCATAGACGCCGCTATCGTAGGCGCCGAATACGGTAGTTCGTGGCATCAGCACGACTTCAGGTAGGCCTGCCAAGGCCTGGAGTATTTGGTTTACCCACTGCGCGCCTGACAATCCCTCGACTGGCACGCTTTCCGCTAAGCACCGCCCACCGAAGCGAAAGTCTTCGTCGGCGACGATGACGCGTTCGCCACGACGGCCTGCTTCGAGCGCTGCACGCAAGCCCGTCTCGCCGCCACCGACCACCAGCAGGTCGCAGAACGCCCAGGCCTTTTCATAGCTGTCCGGGTCTTCTTCCGTCGCGGCACGGCCGAGACCCGCAGCGCGGCGAATGAGAGGCTCGTAGACGCGTTCCCAGAACGCGGCTGGCCACATGAAAGTCTTATAGTAAAAGCCCGCGCCAAAGAGCGGCGCGAGCAAGCCATTGACGGAGCCAAGGTCGAACTGCAGCGACGGCCAACGATTTTGGCTCCGTGCTTCCAGCCCCTCGAAGAGTTCGACGACGGTGGCGCGAGTATTGGGTTCGCGTCGCGCACCGGTGCGCAATTCAACGAGGGCGTTGGGTTCTTCCGAACCGGCAGCCAGCAGTCCGCGCGGACGATGGTATTTGAAGGACCGACCGAGCAAGCGCACGCCGTTGGCCAGCAGTGCCGAGGCCAAGGTGTCACCGGCATGCCCGTAATAGGTATGCCCATCAAATTGAAACGGCACGGTGGTGCTGCGATCAATGAGACCGCCAGCAACATGGCGGAAGGGCTGTGGCTTGAGGTTCATGGCGCCGGCGCTTCGTTGACTGGCCACGCGCCATGAATCGCGTGCGTCAAGGTGTCACGTTCCACGGTCAACCAAGCATGGCAGCCCGCCGCATGGAACCACAGCTCGCGATGGCATCCGGCGACGTTGTTGCGCAAGTACACATGGTCGGCAAAAGCTTGAACGTCTTCACCGGACGGGCGTACGCGGCCGGCTTCACCGAGCGTGGTGAACTCCTCGTGGCTCCGCAGACCGCAGTAGGGGCAAGGAATGAGCATGCTTGGGTTCAGTGCCGGTTGGGAAAGGGCCCTTGGCCCTTTTCGTCTACCATGCGCCCCGCGGCGAACCGGTCGAGGCGGTATGCCGCAGCGTTCTCGTGCGAGCGCCCCGTGGCCAGCAAATGCGCAAAGCACCACCCCGAGGCCGGCGTGGCTTTGAAGCCGCCATAGCACCAACCGGCGTTCAGGTAGAGCCCCTCAATGGGCGTGCTGTCGATGATGGGCGACCCATCCATGGACATGTCCATCACGCCGCCCCAACTGCGCAATAAGCGTACGCGCCCCAAGGCCGGCAGCAGGGCCATGCCGCCTTCGCAGACATCTTCGAGCGTTGGCAGATTGCCGCGCTGCGCGTAGGAGTTGTAGCCGTCGATATCTCCGCCGAAAACCAGCCCGCCCTTGTCCGACTGGCTGAGATAGAAATGGCCGGCGCCGAAGGTGACCACGCCGGGAATGAGTGGCTTCAAGGCTTCGGAGACGAAGGCCTGCAGCACATGGCTTTCCAGCGGCAAGCGCAGGCCGGCCAGCGCGGCCACCCGCGAGGTGTTGCCGGCGCAGGCCAGGCCAACGCGCTGCGCGGCGATGAAGCCACGGGTGGTTTCGAGACCCTGCACGCCCGCATCGTCATGGCTTATGCCAGTCACTTCACAGTTTTGGATGACATCGACGCCCAGTGCACTGGCGGCGCGTGCGTAGCCCCAGGCCACGGCGTCATGGCGCACGGTGCCACCGCGTGGCTGTAGCAGGCCACCTTTGATGGGGAACCGCGCGTTGTCGAAATCGAATGACGGGTAGAGACGCCGTACGTCGCGGGCGTCGAGCAGTTCAGCATCCACGCCGTGCAAGCGCATGGCGTTGCCGCGGCGTACCGCCGCATCTCGTTGCGCATCGCTATGGAACAGGTTCAGCACGCCGCGTTGGCTCACCATGGCGTTGTAGTTCAGTTCCTGCTCAAGGCTTTCCCATAGTTGCATGGACTGTTCGTAGAACGGCACATTGCCCGGCAGCAGGTAATTCGAACGGACGATGGTGGTATTGCGGCCAACGTTGCCGCCGCCTATCCAGCCTTTCTCCACCACCGCAATATTGCGCAGGCCGTGGACGCGCGCCAGATAGTAAGCCGTGGCCAAGCCGTGCCCACCACCGCCCACGATGACGAGGTCGTAACCTGCTTTCGGCTCCGCGTCGCGCCATGCCGGCTGCCAATAGCTGCGGCCACGGAGTGCGCCCGCCAGCAATGACAGAAGGGAATAGCGTCGCGCCATGAAAGGAGGTACCTGCGTGCCTTGGGTCAACCGCGCTGACGCTTGCCGTCGGCGTCGAACAAGGGTACGCGTTGCAGCCGTGCTGGGAAACGTTGTCCGAGAATTTCAATGGACCACGGACCTTCACTGTCAGCCAATTCCTTCTCTACATAGCCCAGCGCCACGGAAACGCCACTCGCGTGTGCATAGCCGCCTGAAGTGATCCAGCCACAGACTTTTTCGCCGTGCCACACTGGCTCGTCACCAATGACATCGGTCCGCTGCGTATCGACGATGAACGTGCGCAGCCGGCGCTTGCCGCCGGTAACGAGCTCTTCCCGGGCGGCGGCCTGCCCGATGAAAGCGGCTGGCTTGTCGTAGGCGACGAACCGGTCGAGACCCGCTTCGAGAGGGCCGTAGACGGGGCGGTACTCGCGGGCCCACGAGCCGTAGGCCTTTTCCACGCGCAGGGAATTCAAGGCGCGCGAACCGAAGAAGCGTAGACCGAGGTCGGCGCCAGCCGCTTCGATGGCCTCGAACAGGTGCAACTGATGCCCGGGACTGCACCAAAGCTCGTACCCGAGGTCGCCGGTGTAGCTGACGCGGCCCACCAATGCCGTCGCCATGCCGACCGCCATGCGGCGGATATCCATAAAGCGGAACGAGGCGTTGTCGACGGGTTCGTGCGTTATGCGGGCCAGCAACTCGCGTGATCGCGGCCCGGCGATGGCAAGCCCCGCCATGGTGGCGGTTTCACTGGTGACCTGCACTGAGCCGTCTTCCGGCAAATGCTGAGTGAACCAGCGCAGGTGGTATTCCTCTGCGAGACCTGAGCCGATGATGAACCAGCCTTCGGCACCTAGATTGGCGAGGGTGAAGTCGCCGATGAGTTTGCCGTCTTCCTTCAGCATGGGCGCGAGCACCATGCGTCCTGGTGCTGGCAGACGGCATGCGAGCATTTGGTCCAACCACGCGGCAGCGCCGGGGCCCGTTACTCGGTACTTCGCGAAGCCGGTAGTTTCCGAAAGGCCGACGCTGCAGCGCGCCGCGCGAACTTCTTCGCCCACTGTGTCGAAGTCGGTCGAGCGGTGCCAGCTGAATTCGTCACGCACGCCTTCCGGTGCCAGCCAAAGCGGCACTTCGAGGCCCGCGGCCGCACCAAACTGGGCACCACGCGAGCGCAAGCGGTCGTAAATAGGCGAGGTGCGCAGCGGTCGGCCCGCAGGCAGTTCCTCGTTGGGGAAACGAATGGAGAAACGCCGGGAGTAGTTCTCGCGGACTTTGGCATTGGTGTAGGCCTTGCTGGCCCAGTCGCCGAAGCGTGCCACGTCCATGGCCCAGACATCGAAGCCCGGGTCGCCATTCAAAATCCATTGCGCCAGCGCGAGGCCGACACCGCCGCCTTGGCTGAAGCCTGCCATGACGCCACAAGCACACCAATAGCCTTGCAGGCCGCGTACGGGGCCCACCAACGGGTTACCGTCCGGAGCAAAGGTGAAGGGGCCGTTCACGATCTTGCGGATACCGGCATTCTGGAACGCTGGGAAATGCCGGAAGCCTACTTCCAGGCTGGGGGCGATGCGTTCGATGTCGGGGGTTAGCAGTTCGTGGCCGAAGCTCCAGGGCGTGCTGTGCTCGGACCAGGGCTTGCCGGCCTTTTCGTAAGTGCCCATCAGCATGCCGCCGCGCTCTTGGCGTAAGTAGAGTTCGCCGTCGAAGTCCACGGCGTGGTAGACCTCCTTGCCGGTAGCGGCATTGATGGCTGCGACTTCCGGCATGTCTTCCGTGATGAGGTACATGTGCTCCATAGCCAGCACTGGGTGTTCCCGGCCCACCATGTGCCCCACCTCGCGGGCCCACAAGCCGCCGGCGTTCACCACATGCTCGGCACGAATCTCGCCCTTGTTGGTGATGACGCGCCAGGTTTTGTCGGCGCACTGCACCAACTCTTCCACTTTGGTGAAGCGTTCGATTTCGGCGCCAAGCTTGCGGGCCGCCTTCGCATAGGCATGTGTGGTGCCGGAAGGATCGAGGTGGCCATCCACTACGGTTTCCAGTGCGCCCACGAAGCAGGAAGGGTCCAGCAGCGGCATCAGCTCATGGGCGCGCTCTGGCGTGATGATGCGCGCTTCGATACCGAGATAACTGCCCTTGGCGGCGAGACCTTTGAGCCACTCGAAGCGGGCTTCGGTGGCTGCCAGCATGACGCCGCCCGTCAGGTGTAGTCCTGTGGCTTGACCGGAAAGGTCTTCAATCTCTTGGTAGAGATCAATGGTGTATTTCTGCAGCTTCGCGACATTCGGATCACCGTTAATAGTGTGCATGCCGCCCGCAGCGTGCCAGGTGGAGCCGGAAGTCAGTTCGTCGCGCTCGAGCAGCACGGCGTCGGTGCAGCCGAACTTGGCCAGGTGGTAGAGGACCGAGCAACCAACGACGCCGCCGCCAATGACTACGACTCGTGCATGTGTCTTCACGCGTAATTCCTTAGAGGTTCAGGGTTCGCCGGCGCCGATGGCGGCGCGGCGTTGTGTTGCGTAAGCCTCAAGCTCCGCGCGAATCTCCGCCGGCATGGGTGGCTGTTCGTATTCGTTCAAGGCGCGTTGCCAGACGTCGGTAGCGCGTTGCGTGGCATCTTTGGCGCCAGCGAGTTCCCAGTTGCCATGGCTTTGCCAGTCGGATACTAGCGGCTGGTAGAAGGCGTGCTCGTAGCGCTGTAGCGTGTGGGCGTCGCCGAAGAAGTGTCCGCCGGTGGGCACACGGGCAATGGCGTCGAGTCCCAGTTCCTCGTCGTCCACCTGAATGGGTTTCAGGAACTCCATCATCAGCTGCAGCATCTCTACGTCGAGCACCAGCTTTTCGTAGGACGCGGTGAGACCACCTTCCTGCCAACCCGCTGCGTGGTAAACCAGATTGGCGCCACCGAGCACTGCTCCCCAGAGCGACATCTGGGTTTCGTAGGCACCTTGTGCGTCTGCAACGTTCGAGGCGCTGGCATTGGAAGTGCGGTAAGGCAGGCCGTAGTAGCGCGCGAGCTGGCCACTGGCCACATTGGCCTTGGCGTTTTCGGGGGTACCGAAGGCTGGGGCACCCGAACGTAAATCCACGTTTGAGGTGAAGGCGCCATACATGACCGGGGCACCGGGGCGCACCGCTTGCGCCAACACCATGCCGAACAGCGCTTCGGCGTTTTGCTGCGCCAATGCCGCGGCAAGGGTCACCGGCGCCATGGCACCCATGAGCGTGAACGGGGTAATGACCACGGGCTGACCATGTTGCGCCATGGCCATGAGGCCATCCGCCATGGCGTCGTCGAAGCGACGTGGACTATTCACCGAGATGATGGTGATGACGCCGGGCTCTGCCGCCATTTGTTCGAGCGTGTGGCCACGGGCAATGGCCATCATGCGGATGCCGTCCAGAGCGCGGCCCGCGCCGATGGCAGTGCAGTGGTAGGCACGGTCCGAATACACGAGATTCGCGAGGTAAGTATCGAGATGACGCGTCCCGGCCGGCAGCTCTACTGGCGCGCAGACCTGATTGCCAATGACGTGGATGGCATTGAAGTGCTGAGCCAGCTTGATGAAATTGCAGTAGTCCTCATGGTTACCCGGGCGGCGACCGCGCAGGCAGTCATGTACATTCGGTGGCCCGGCTACGAGACCAAAGACGAGATGGCTGCCGCCCAAAGTCACGCGATGCGCTGGGTTTCGTGGTGTCAACGTGAACGCTGAAGGTACTGTCTCGAGCGCCTTTGCCAATACGTCGGCACCGAAACGCACCGTCCCGGTGATCTCATCGACTTCGGCTCCATAAATACGCATAGCGTCGCGTGCTGCCGGTGACATCAGTTCGATACCGAGCTCGCCAAGGATGCGCAGAGAGGCTTGATGGATGGCCTCCACTTGTGCTGCGGAAAGCAGCTCCATCGGTGGGTATGGGTTCTGCACGTCGGTCCACGGCAACTGGGGCAGGGCGCCGCCGGTAGCGCGACGAGGACGCGATCCTTCGCGCTTCCGTGGGGAGGAAATAGCCATGGTTACTCGTTGACCTTGCTCGTTAGCTTTAGAAGGGTGCCAGGCGCTCGACAGCGCGGTCGCTCATGTCATCGGGCCCTGCCTCTGCTTGCTCGCCTTGCGGTATCTCGCCGACCTTTGCGGTACGGATAGAGACGATGCGGCCGGGAAAGAGCGTCACGATGTTCTCGCCGTAGCCGGACAGCGTGGGCAGATAATGACGCTTGCCCGAAGCGGAACCTGTGAGGGGCGTGAAGTGGAAAGCCATGCGGTAAAGGTTGGCGGGCTTCTCGCCGTCGCGTACCACGGGCAAGCCATCCGAGCCGTCGCCGTCCTTGTCCAAGGCGTCACGCGCTGCGAGCACGGCCTCGGTCAGGCGGCGATGCAGCAACTGCTTGCCTGCGTGAGCACCATGGTCCTGAAACAACAGGGCAATTTTCGCGAGGTCGTCCAGCGTCGGGTAATAGCCCGCGCTGAACCACGCTGGGCCATCCTGCCCGCCGAGCTCGCGAGTGCGCACCAGTGGTGCATGGAAGATGCCGATAGGGCGTAGTACTTCTTCCGCGACCATGTTCCACGCATCGGCCTGCGGCCCGCGCATGGCTTTGACGAAGCCATCGACGGCCAGGCCGAGCATGAAGAAATCGTGGTCGCGATAGCGCATCACGCGGCCCGGCTCCCAAGGATAGGGCTTCAGGTGGGTGCGCATGTGCTCGAGCTTGTCGGCTACAGACGGTGCCGTGTACCAGCCGTTGTAGTCGTTTTCCAGATAGCCGCTGCCATTGTCGTTGGGGTGCGTAATGAGCGAGCCCACACCGCCATAGGCGCTCGACATATTCGCCGCATCGATGAACCGCACCTTCTTCCAGTGCGGGTCCGCGCCGGGCACGTAGTCGCCGATTTTCAAATCAAGGACGTAAGGGCCGTAGATTTCCGCGAGATGCAGTAACGAGAGTGCGGCGGTAACGGTCTTCGTGACGGAGCGGACGCCGTAACGCATTTCGAGCGGATAAGGGTAAGGGCCGTAAGCCGTGTTCTCCGCCTCGTAATAGAGCGTGCCTTCCTTGAAGATGGCGCGCGATACTTGCCACTTTGGCAGCACCGGGCCGCCGAAACCATCGAGCGTACCTGCGGGAAATTGCGCGCGCAGGTCGTCCAAGGGTTTCGTCGGCAGTCGCGCTGCCAACTCGGCGCGCGCCTCTTCCCGCCGTGCTGCGAGTTGTGCGGCATCGCCAGCGGCGAAAGTGGCTGGCACTTGTGCCCACAGCACGGTGTGCGGGCTGAGTAGCCAAGGCGCGGTTTGCTGCACGAACTGCACCCGCAGTCCGCTGACCTGCTTGCCGCGGTAGAGGAAAGTAGCCAGGCCCTGATGGGCGTGGTTTTCCGTGTCGTTCACGAGCATGAGTGGAAAAGCAGCGCGGGACCAACTGCCATCTGCCTTTTCTTGCCAGACACGCCCGAACTGCGGGATGAGCCGCCAGTAACTGGCCCGAGCACCAGCCCGCGTTTCGCGCACCATCTTGCCGCGTTGCACCGGCACCAATGTGTCGCCAAGCGTTACGAACTCCAGGGACAACTCGGGGAAGCGCAGCGCATCGCGACCATCGATGACCTGATTTTTGAGCGTGGGCTTCGCTTGTAGCGTTGCTGCTGACAACTGCAGTACGCCGGCGAATGCTGGAGCAGAGCGTGCGCCCTTGCCAGGCGCAAAGGCACCATTGTCGACGGGTGCTGCGGGTACGTCTTCCCGCAGCAAGTTGCTTGACGGCAAGACGGTCGCAGCGGAGAGGTTCGCTGCCAAGGCGTTGCCCGCGGGAAACGGGCTCGCCACAAGGATGCCGCCTAGCAGCAGACCGTAGAGACGAGCGAGAACAGTGGTGGGCGACTGGTTCATGTTGGGTTTCCAGTAGTGAATGCTGCGCTTTCAGGCGTAGGCGGGTTTGCCTGCCACCGACTTGTGGCTGACGGCGGGCGACAGAGAATGGCGGGCGGTAGTGGCGCGGAGCGACTTGCGTTCGTCCGTGGGCTTGTAGCCATAGTGGCGGCGATACGCGTGGCAGAAATGCGAGGTCGATCCGAACCCGCAGTCGAGAGCGATGGCGCGGACCGGCTTGGCCGTTTCCCGAAGCAAGTGCCGGGCGTGGACGAGTCGCAGGTCCAGATAGAACGTCGCCGGTGCACTGCCGAGGTACTTGCGGAATAGTCGCTCTACTTGGCGCGTCGACAGGTCGGCGGCGGCCGCGATTTCTGCCAGTTCCAGCGGTTCGGCCAAAGTGGCTTCCATGCGTTCCACGATGGCTGACAACTTCGGGTGTTGCAGTCCGTACCGGCGGTCCGGTGTCATGCGTTGCCGGTCGCCGTGCTCGCGTATGCGGGGGTGGATGAATTGCTCCGCCACAGCCACAGCCATTTCCACGCCATGGTGCTCCCGAATGAAGTGGAGCATGAGGTCCAACGCTGCTGTGCCGCCTGAGCAGGTGAATACCCCTTCATCGGCGACGAAGAGATCGGGTACGAGGCGCGCACGCGGATAGCGGGCTGCGAACAGTTCGGCGAACTCCCAGTGCACCGTGCAGCGCTTGCCTTCGAGTAGACCGGCTTCGGCCAGCAGAAAGGCGCCACCGCTGATGCCGCCCACTTGGCAGCCATGGCCCGCCAGTCGTCGCAACCACCCGCGTAGCGACGTGTTGGCCGAGGCATCGAGCGGCTCCAGCCCGACGCAAGCCACCAGCAGGTCCGGTTGCTTGAGTGTGTCGCGACTGTCGTTCACGGCGATGGCGATGCCATTGCTGGCAGTCACGGCTTGACCGTCATTCGAGACCAAGCGCCAGTCGTAGAGTTGGCGTCCGCCTAGGCGGTTCGCGGCGCGCAATGGCTCTAGAGCTGCCGAAAAAGCCATCATCGAGAACTGCGGCAGCAGCAGGAAAGCCAGCCGAATGGGCCGGTCTGGCTTCATGCGGAAGCGTCACCCGCCAGCCCGAGGCCACGCGTTTCCGGAGCGAGCAGGTAGCAGGTGATGCCACCTAACGCGAGCACCGCGACGCAAGCGCCCAAGGCCACGTGAATGCCGAAGCTGCCGACCAGGATGGGCAGCAGGAAGGTGCTGACCGCCGAACCGACGCGACTCGAAGCGATGGCCAGCCCGAGACCGGAAGCGCGCAGTGAAGTCGGGAACAGTTCCGGCAGATAGACGTAGACGAGATTCGACGACGCCGAAAGCACGCTGGCGAATACCGCGAACAAAGCCACCGAGACAAAGGTGGGTGGATGATCGAGTACCACCAGCGCCAGCATGGCACCACCCGACAGCAAGTAAGTGCCATTCAGGAAGGTGCGCCTTGGCATGCGGTCGATCGTTAGCAAGCCGCCGATGGCGCCGAGCACGATAGCGAGGTTGTAGACCAAGCCCGCTGCGGCCGCACCCTCTACCTTGAGGTCCTGCAGGACTTGGTTGACGAATGTACCGATAGCGAAGTATGGAATGACGCTGGTGGTGAAATAGGTGCAGGCTACCAGCGTGCGCCGGCCCCAAGGCGCGGACATCAGCTCCGCGAGATGCCGGCGGTCACGCGGCGGCTTGACGAGCGGCGGTGGCGGTTGCACATCCTCGCCGATATGCCGGCGGACGATGTCGTGGGCCTCTTGGTTTCGTCCCTGCGCCGCTAGCCACATCGGCGACTCGGGCAGCGTCACACGCAACGGGAAGATGAGCAGGCAGGGAATCGCGCTGGCAAGCAGCATGAAGCGCCACAGATCGCTGCCCGCGAAAGAGTCGATGTGGGTGATGCCATAGCCTGCCGCATAGGCGGCGGCATAGCCGCTAGCCCAAGCCACGGCGAGGGAACTCATGATGCCCGCGCGGTGGCGTCCGGGGATGAACTCCGTCAACAGCGCTTTGCTGACCACGTAGTCCGTGCCGAGCAGCACGCCGATCAGCAGCCTCGCTACCAGGAGCTGTGTCGGCGACTGCACGAAGAACTGTGCCATCGAGACCAAGCCGAGCAGAAGCATGTTCCAAGCGAACAGGGGACGGCGCCCATGCCGGTCCGCCACGGGACCGGTCAGGAGAGCGCCGAGGAACAAGCCGAGCAGCGAGGCTCCGCCTAGTAGTCCTACCCAAACAGGGGTGAGGCCGAGGGCCGGCGTGGCCGCGCCGAGCGCCATGCCGACGATGCCGAGTTCAGCGCCGTCGCAGAAGACGCCGCCGAAACTGGCGACCGTCACGCGCATATGGAAGGGCCGGAGGGGCGCTTCCTCGTAGGGAAAAGAAGCTCGTTCGTTCATGCCATCCCCCGCAGGCCGGAACGGCCCGTCGGGGGATGATTGCACGTCAGGCGGTCACTAAAATAGCCTTAGAGCGACATTTAGTTGTATGAGTACGACTGGATTCAGAACCTATAGCCTGCACCGAAGGCCACCAGCACCGGATCCACGTTGACGTGCGAGACGCGCGTGGCGCCGAGTTTGACGTCTGAGCCAATCTTCACGTACTTCAGATCCACGGACGCCGACCAGTGGTCGTCGAGCTGGTAATCCGCACCGACTTGCCACGCCAAGCCGAAACTGCTCTGGTCCAGACGCAGGCTGCCTACCGTGGGGACGGCCAGTCGGGCATCCCAGATACGCGTGTAGTTCAGGCCTACACCGACGTAGGGTGAAAGGGTGGCACTGCCCAGCGGGCGGTACTTCACGGTGAGCGTTGGCGGCAGATGCCGGAAGGTGCCGATATTCACCGGGCCACCGAGCACACTTTCGCGCACGGTCACGGTGTGCTGCTGCGGTACGGTCAGGAGCAACTCGGCGGATACCTTCTCGTTGAACGCATATTCGATATCGATATCCGGCGCCCACTTCTTGGAGGCGCTGATGCTGTCAGTGGGAACTGCCAGCGAGGGGATGGCATCGGACTTGCTGGCCGGGTGGATGTGCAAGGCGCGAACGCGCACGGTCCAAGGGGAGGCTCCATCACTGGCCACCGCGGGCTGCATGGCCAGAGTGAGCAGCGCGCCCAACAGGGGGGCCAGCACGGCCGGTGCCAGTCGAATTTTCAGGGAACGCTTTACGGCGCTGGAAAGGGTCATGGGGGAATCCTGTCTACTTCACCCGCCAGTTCGCGGGCAGTTCCATGGTGTGCCGTACACCACCAAGCGAATATCCGCAGCTTCCCCCTGCGTGTTTCGCTTGGCGCGACGCGGGTTGGCGTTCGCCGCAGGAAGCCGCAGAATCGCAGCGACCCTGGCCCGTGGAAATTCGTGATGTCTGTTGCTGCCGATTTCGTCGTGATCGCGTCCTGGGTGGTCCCCATCGAGCCAGCAGGCGCCTTGGCAGACCACGCGGTGGTGGTGCGGGATGGGCGTATTCAGACGCTGTTGCCAGCCGCCGAGGCACGGCGCCAGTACGCCGGGTTACGTGTGGTGGAACTTCCTGGGCAGGTGTTGCTGCCGGGCCTGGTGAACCTGCATACGCATGCGGCCATGGCCTTGCTGCGTGGCTATGCGGACGACCTGCCGCTCATGGAATGGCTGAAGGGCCATATCTGGCCGGCTGAAGCGCGGCACTTGTCGGCGGCGTTCGTGCTGGATGGCACGCGGCTCGCCTGCGCCGAGATGTTGCTCGGGGGCATCACCACCTTCAACGACATGTACTTCTTCCCGGAAGCGGTTTGTCAGGCGGCCGTGGAATCCGGAATGCGCGTGGTGGCGGGCATCGTGGCGGTGGACTTTCCCACGCCCTATGCCCCAGACGCCGCTACGGCACTGAGCCGCGGCTTGGCCACGCGCGCCGCATTCGTCGGCGAGCCGCTGGCGCACTTTGCGCTGGCGCCGCACGCGCCGTATACGGTGAGCGACGCCTTGTTCACGCAAGTGGCCGCCGTGGCGCAGCGCGAAGGCTTGCCGGTGCATTGCCACGTGCATGAGACCGCGGAGGAAGTGAGTACCGCTGTATCTGCTACGGGTGAGCGGCCGCTGGCTCGCCTCGAGCGCCTCGGTGTTTTGGGTCCGAACTTCATTGCTGTGCATGCGGTCCATCTCGACGCGGCAGATACTGAACTACTGGCGCGGCGCAAGGTGCACGTGGCGCATTGCCCGACCTCGAACTTGAAACTGGCGTCGGGCTTCGCTCCAGTCGGCGTGCTCTCGCGTGCGGGCATTAACGTTGGCCTAGGTACCGATGGCGCGGCGAGTAACAACCGTCTCGATTTGTTCGCCGAACTGCGCTTGGCGGCTTTGCTGGCCAAGGCAGTCGCCGGTGACGCCGCGGTTTGGCCGGCCCAAGCGGCGTTGCGCGCGGCGACCTTGGGGGGCGCTGAAGCGCTGGGGCTGGGCGCGGAGACGGGCTCACTGATGCCGGGCAAGAGCGCGGATTTCATCGCGGTCGACTTGAATGCCCCGGCGTTACAGCCGGTGTTCGACCCGGTGTCGCATCTGGTGTACGTGGCGGGGCGTGAGCAAGTGCGCCACGTCTGGGTGCGCGGCGAGCAGCGGGTTCGTGAAGGTGAGTTGGTGGCGGGTATGGCGGGTGGGCCGCTGACGTCCGCCGCCCTGCGTGAAACCGCGGCAGACTGGGTTGCCCGCTTGCGCGGCTGAATTCTCGATGACCGCGGCGGCGCGCTTCGGTAACCTTGCCCCATCATGTCGCTGACCCCGCACCCGCTACTGCCCGGGCTGGCCGGGCAGGCCGGGCTCGCCGCCGGTTTGCCGGTAGCCGCCCTGCAGCAACTCCTCAGCATCGAGCGTGAGCGTTTTCGCGAACTGCATCCGCGCAGTCTGGCGTTGGCGAAACAAGCCCGTGACCACTGGCTGGGCGGCGTGCCGCTGCACTGGATGCAGGACTGGGGCACGCCCGAACCCCTGCATATGGCCAGTGCTGCCGGCGCCACGCTCACCGACGTGGACGGGTATACGTATGTCGACTTCTGCCTCGGCGACACCGGCGCCATGTTCGGGCATTCGCCGCCACCGGTGGTGGCTGCCTTGCAGGCGCAAGTGGCCCAAGGGCTGACTACCATGCTGCCCAGTGCAGTCGCCCCGGAAGTGGGCGCGCTGCTTGCTGCCCGCTTCGGCTTGCCGTGGTGGCAGGTCACCATGACGGCCAGCGACGCCAACCGTTGCGTGCTTCGTTGGGCGCGCGCCATCACCGGGCGTCAACGCGTGCTGGTGTTCGACCACTGCTACCACGGGCAGGTCGAGGACGCGATGGTGCGTCTCGAAGCAGACGGCCAAGTGGCCAATCGTCCCGGGCTCGTGGGCCAGGCAGCAGATCTTGCTTTGCACAGTGCTTGCGTCGCCTTCAACGACTTCGCCGCGCTGGAAGCGGCCTTGGCCACCGGCGAATATGCCTGTGTATTGGCCGAACCGGTGATGACCAACTGCGGCATGGTGTTGCCAGCGCCGGGCTTCCACCAAGCCTTGCGTGAACTGACGCGCCGCCACGGTACGCTGCTCGCCATCGACGAGACGCATACGCTGAGCAGTGCTCTGGGCGGGTACACGTGCAGCCACCGTTTGGAGCCGGATTTCTTCATCGCGGGCAAGGCCGTGGCTGGTGGGTTTCCCTGCGCGGTTTATGGCTTCACCGACGCGGTGCGGCAGGGCATCGAGGGCGTTCAGGCCACCAAGGCGCCTGGTCACTCCGGCATGGGCACCACGCTTTCGGCGAACCCGTTGGCCTTGGCGGCGCTGCGCGCGAATCTGGCCGAAGTAATGACAGCCGACGCTTATGCGCATATGGAACGGCTCGCGCGGCGCCTTGAAGCCGGCTTCGTGGCCCTGATTGCCGACTGCAACTTGCCTTGGCACGTTTCTCGTGTGGGCATGCGGCTGGAAGTGGGCTTTGCACCGCAGGCACCGCGCAACGGTGCCGAGAGCGAAGCGGCGCACTCGGCGCTGCTGGGCGATACGCTGCGCCTGTATTTGTTGAACCGTGGTGTACTG
>CALPVO020000018.1 GCA_943327025.2 Janthinobacterium lividum | reverse complement strand
ACTATCGCATCAGTGGCAGTTGGGATGCGCCCGCTGTGCAGCAGATCGGCGCGAGCGAAGCGGAATTGCGCGAGACCGCACCGCCCGCCGAAGGAGTGGCGAAATGAAGCCGGTGGCCGCCGTCGTCCAAATGACCTCGGGTGATACGGTCGCGGACAATCTCGCGGTAGCGGCTCGTTGGTTGGCCGCTGCTAAAGCCGGCGGGGCCGTGCTGGCGGTACTGCCCGAGAATTTCGCGTTGATGCCGCGCAACGATGCCGCGCGGCGTGCGGCGGCAGAACCGGAAGGCAGCGGTCCCATTCAGGATTTTCTGGCGGAAAGCGCGGCTCGTCTGGGGCTGTGGATTGTGGGCGGCACCATTCCTGTCACCGTGGCGGGTGACGCACGCCCGGCGGCTTGCTGCCCGGTCTACGATGCGGCAGGCCGAGCAGTTGCGCGTTACGACAAAATTCACCTGTTTGATGTGGACCTGCCCGGACGCGCGGAGCGCTACCGCGAGTCGGACCATATTTCGCCCGGCGGCAAGATCGCACTTGTCGATACCCCCATCGGGCGGGTGGGTCTCAGCGTTTGCTACGACATGCGCTTCCCGGAGTTGTACCGCGAGATGGTGTCGGCCGGTGCCGAGGTCTTCACCATTCCCTCGGCCTTCACGGCACCCACGGGCCGCGCGCACTGGGAAGTGCTGCTGCGTGCGCGGGCCGTCGAGAACCTCGGTTTCGTGCTGGCGCCTGCCCAGAGTGGCGTGCATGCGAATGGCCGCGAGACCTATGGTGATAGCTTGATTATTGACCCTTGGGGGCGTGTGCTGGCCCGTCGGCCGCGTGGCGAGGGCGTCGTTCTGGCCGCGCTGGACCGCGAAGCCCAGCAAGCCACGCGTGTATCCTTTCCCTGTTTGCAAAACCGCGTTCTGTCGAGGTCCTCCTCTTGCTGAAACTTGCCCAATCCCGTTTGCTCGAGCCCGCCGGGCTTTCTCTATCCGATCTCCAGGAGGCGCTGGGGTTGGTCGCGAGTGCTGGTGTCGATGACGCCGACCTGTACTTCCAGTCGGGCCGCTCGGAAAGCTGGTCGCTGGAAGACGGCACGGTGAAAGATGGCGCGCACAGCATCGAGCAAGGTGTGGGAGTACGCGCACTCACGGGGGAAAAGACGGGCTTTGCGTATTCCGATGAACTTTCCAGAGATGCTTTGCTGGAAGCAGCGCGCGCGGCGCGAGCCATTGCCCGACAAGGTGGACAGGGCGCACCTGTACAGGCCTTTAAGGCTCGGGAAGGCAAAAGCCTTTATCTCGCCGATGACCCGGTGGCTACGCGCAGCGACCCCGACAAGGTCGCCTTTCTGGAGCACGTCGACCGTTATGCGCGCGCGCAGGACCCGCGGGTAAAGCAAGTGATGGCGAGTGTCGTCGGTTCACACGAAGTGATACTGGTGGCGGCGCTGGATGGCACGCTCGCGGCGGACGTGCGCCCCTTGGTGCGTATGAACGTGTCGGTCATCGTCGAGAAAGATGGCCGGCGCGAGCAAGGCTACCAAGGCACCGGTGGGCGGTATGGTCTGGACGAATTGCTGACGCTGGAACGTGGCGAAGCCTTGGCGCGCGAAGCCGTGCGGCAGGCCTTGGTGAATCTCGAGGCAATAGCGGCCCCCGCCGGCACCATGCCCGTGGTGCTTGCGGCCGGTTGGCCTGGCATCTTGCTGCACGAAGCGATTGGTCACGGGCTGGAAGGCGACTTCAACCGTAAAGGCACTTCGGCGTTCGCCGGGCGCGTCGGCGAGAAGGTGGCCAGCCCGCTGTGCACCGTCGTTGACGACGGCACGCTGGACCGGCGTCGCGGTTCGTTGAATATCGATGACGAAGGCACACCTACTCAGTGCACTACGCTCATCGAAGACGGCGTGTTGCGCGGCTACTTGCAAGACAAGCAGAACGCCCGCCTGATGGGCGTGGCGCCCACCGGCAATGGTCGGCGGGAGTCCTTTGCCAGCCCCATTCTGCCGCGCATGACGAACACTTACATGCGTCCCGGCCCACACGATCCGGCGGAAATTCTCGAGTCGGTGCGTGATGGGCTCTACGCTGTCAACTTCGGTGGCGGGCAAGTCGACATTACTTCCGGCAAGTTCGTATTTTCAGCCAGCGAGGCTTATCTCATCGAAGGTGGACGCGTCACGCGTCCGGTGAAGGGCGCCACGCTCATCGGTAACGGACCCGACGTGCTTACGCGCGTGTCGATGGTGGGCCATGACTTGCAGTTGGATGCTGGTGTTGGCACCTGTGGCAAGGAAGGCCAGAGCGTACCCGTGGGCGTGGGGCAACCGACGCTGCGTATTGATTCCCTGACCGTTGGTGGGACAGGCGGCTAAGGCCGCCCGTCTTCAATTTGCCGCAGGCGGGGCCACAGTTGGTGTTGGCGCTGCGGCCGGCACCGCCAGCCAGGCGGCGATGGTGGCCAGATCACTGTCGGAGACTTCGCCCCGACTGATGCGCGGCATGTTGCCGAGGCCCGCACGCGCTGCTGCCACCACAAACTCTGGGGTCAGGTCACTACGCTTTTCCAGTAGTGCGGTGGCCGGTTCGCGACGGCGCGTCAGCAGTACGGTGCCCATCCCCATGACGCGGTGGCACATGGCGCATTTCTCCTCGAACAGCGCGGCGCCGCGCTCAGTCGGACCGCCGGCGGCTAGGGCATTCGGTGCCAACACCGCGGCGGTCACCAAGCAAAGCCAAGCCAGCGAGGTGACCACTGGTGCAGCCCAGCGAGTCGTTGGCGGAGTCACGGGGCGTTTAGTGTTCAAGCCAGGGAATCTCATTTCCGGTCTCCGCGGGCAGGGCGCAGGTTGGCAGGCCAGATACCGCTCTTGCCCGGCGACAGGATGCCGCGCGGGTCAAGGGCATCTTTGACGCGTTCGTTCAGGCGTCGCAGGGCGTGGCCGTTGAAGTCATAGCTGTCGGCAACCAAGTCCATGTACTCGATATGGGTGCGGTATTCGCCATAGCGTTGTGCCGAGGCGTCTTTCACCAACGCGCGGAAGAAGCGGTCGACACGCGACATCATCTCCGGGTCATCCTTGTTGTAGAGCACTTGGTTCACGTTCGTCAGGTGGCGTTCGCCCATGGCGAAGCTGGCGTGGTAATCCATGCCGTAATCCGCATAGAGCTTTGCGGTGCGATGGAATTGGTCCAGCGCCAAGTCGCCGCGCGGCGGCAATACTGGTGAATAGCCGACGTGGCCACCGCGGCCGCCATGCCAGTTGGCATTAGCCAAGGGAAAGCTGATGGGTGCGCCGGCCCAGGCATTCTGCTGCGGGGCATCGCCTTGTTGCCAACGCGACTTCTGCACCGATAGCACGGGCTTGTTGGCAAAAGCGCGTTCCACCACTTGCTGGCTGGCGGTGGTGATTTCTTCGCGCCCATAGAAGCGCAACTGCACGCTCCACCAGCCAATGCCGAAGCGCTTGCGGATAGCGGTGATGGCGGATTCTGGTAGTTGACCGGGTTGGTCGCTCCATTGGTTGCGCGTGGTCATAACGGCTGCGGCACGCAGCCAGTTGCCGATGGAAGGCGACTGCTGGATGACGCCCTCGCGGCGCAAGGGCGCCAGGGTGTCAACGACCCAGCCAAGGTCTTCCGGTTGGTCGAACTCGTAGTCCAGCGCCAACATGGTCTCTGGCGCAGGCATTAGCCACAGGCCCATTTGTGTGACGACACCGAAATTCGACTGGCAGAACATGGCATCCCACGAGGGGCCAAAACCTGGCCGGTAGAGTTGCCAGTTCGGAGAACCGGACATGGCACCCATGCCAGTACGCACGACATCGCCTTCCGGAAGCACCACCTCTAAACCGCAGATGCGCGCCGCGTGGTCGCCATAGGTGGTATAGCCCACGCCACGGTCCAAGGCATTGCCTGCCACGCTGCCCCAGGAATTCCCAGGGACCGATAACCACAGCGGGATTTTTTCCCGCTGCAAGTAGTCGTAGAGATCATAGAAGCCCACCCCGGGCTCGACCAGCACGGTGCCGTTTTCGCGGTCTACCGTGAAGCGCTTCATGCGACTGAGGTCGAGCACCATCGACCCCTTCAAGGCGGGTGCGGGGCCGCCATAGCCGAAGTTCTTGCCGCGGCTGATGGTCCATAACGGCAAACCGAATTCGTTGGCGATACGCACTACCGCCTGCACTTCCGCCGTGTTCGCTGGCGCTACCGCACCGCAAGGTTGATGCAGAGATTCGTCGCCTGCGAAATGGTCGGCGTAGGCGTAGCGGTCGTTTTCCGCCGTGAACACGTGGTCTGCGCCTACAGCCTGTTCCAGTGCGCGCAAGGCCCGTGCAAAGGTGGCGGCGCTCATTCCTGCCGGACGCAGGCCCGAGGAAGTGTCGCTGGTTCGGGTCATGGCTGGTGGTCTCGGTTTATGGGATGGCAGGGAAAGACAGACGCACGATGCGCAGTGCGAGCAAGGCGGCGACAGCTACCAAGACCGCGGCCACATGGAAAGGCATGGATGGACCAAAGGCGCCGAAGGTCCAGCCGAGGATAGGCGGCCCCACGATGCGTGCCAACGCTTGTACGGAGCCTTGCAGGCCCATCACGGCGCCTTGGTTTTCGGGCGGCGTTGCGCGCGACACCAACGCGCCGAGATTCGGGAAGGTGAGCGAGTGACCGGTCATCAATAGCGCCATCAGCGCCACCGACACTGCCGGGTTCGGGGCCCAAGGCATGAGCAAGGTGCTGATGAGCAGGACCATGACGCCTGCGGCCAGGACGCGCGCCTCCCCGAAACGGCGCGCCAACGGGCCAATGAGCAGCGCCTGCGTGATGCCACCGGCGAGGCCGATGGCGATGAACGCTAGGCCGACCTCTCTGGGCCCCCACTGGTAGCGCAGGCTGGTCCACAGGCCGAACACTGCCTCCATGGAAGCGAAAGTGAGGATGGCGATGAAGCCGACCCCCAGCAGACGGCTGATGAGTGGGTGGTGATAGGCGAAGGCGAGCGTTTCACTCCGCGAGGCGGGTGCGGTCGCGGTGGGACGTGCTGCTCGAACGGGTTCCCGCAAGAACAGCAGGGC
This sequence comes from Janthinobacterium lividum, assembly GCA_943327025.2. Classification (GTDB taxonomy): domain Bacteria; phylum Pseudomonadota; class Gammaproteobacteria; order Steroidobacterales; family Steroidobacteraceae; genus CAIOHZ01. The sequence continues at coordinate 9,643 of CALPVO020000018.1, read as the reverse complement.
CCAAAGGGAGGCGGCGCCTGCCAAGGCGCCCGCGGCGAACAGTGGCAAACGGTAGCCTGCGGCCCCGAGTTCAGGCGCGGCGAGTAGTCCACCCAGTGCCGGGCCGGCCACAAAGCCGAGATTGAAGGCGGCGCCGAAGAAGCCGATGCTCCTGGCGCGTCCGGCGGGTGGTGTGACGTCGGCAATATTGCCAAGCACTACGGACAAGGTACCGCCAAAGAATCCACCTACCACGCGTAACAAGCAGGCGGACCAAAGGTTGGGTGCGAAAGCGAATGCCACATAGCCTAGCGCCGCGCACGCTGTGGAAGCGATGAGTACGGGACGGCGTCCGATACGGTCCGAGAGGCGCCCCCAGTAGGGTTCGCCGATGAGGTTGCCTAGCGAGTAGGCAGCAAACAGGCACGCTACGCCCAAGGGCGTGGCGCCGAAAGCCTGCCCATAGAAAGGCAGCAGGGGCAGCACCAAACTGAAGCCGGCGATGTTGATGAACACGACGACGAGCAGCAGCCCCAAGGGGCTGCGTTGGGGTGGCGGCGAGTTCCCCGTTGGCAGCGATACCGCAGGGTGTGCGTCGGTATTGGAAGGGGCTTCAGTCGACATAGCGCGCCTCAGGCAGGCCGCGTGCGCCGAGCCCTTCGATGACGAACGTGTGGCCCGCACCTTCGCCACCATCCGTGCGACCCATGAACGCAGGGTCCAGCGTGGTGACGAACAACAGGTCTAGGTTCGGTCCACCGAACATGACGCTGCCGGGGAGCTTCACGGGCATGGGGATGGTGCGCTCCACGGTACCGTCCGGCCGGAACACGGCGATGACGCCGCCTTCACAGATGGCGCTGTAGACCAAGCCATCCGTGTCCACCGTGGCGCCGTCGGGAATGCCGCCGAATGCCGCGGTGTTGGCGAACACCCGACGATTCGTCGCTTGGCCGGTGGCCGGATCGTAGTCGTAGGCGTAGATGTCTTTCGGGATGCTGTCGGCGAAGTAGAAAGTGCGGTTGTCCGGCGACCAGCACGGCCCGTTACTGATGCAGATGCCGCTGTCCAGCACTTGATACGTGCCGTCGGCGCCCACGGAGTAGATGCTGCCCAAGGGCTCTTTCATGGTGCCGTCCGTGCTGCCGACGATGAAGCGACCGAAGCGGTCCGTCTTGCCGTCGTTGAACTGCACGCGGGGGTCTTGGTCGGGTGGGCAAGCCAGCGGAGCGCTCGCGCCACTAGCGAAATCGTAGGTGTGGACGCCATCCTTCAAGGCGATGAGGGCACCGCCGCCGGCGCGCAAGGCCATCGAGCCAATGATGCCGGGTACTTCCCAGCGGTCGTTGTGTCCGGTGGCCAAGTGGTGGCGGTGGATGCACTTGCCGAGAATGTCGATGGAGTAGAGCGACTGATCTTCCACATCCCAAACCGGGCCTTCGCCAACACTGCAGTGGGGCGTGTCGAGGCGGGTAATCTTCATGTTGCGCTCTCTTGGCTGGTGCTGGCTTCTTCGCGCACCATGCGCGCTACCAGTTGGTTGAACAAGGTGATGGCACGGTCATGTGCGGTCGGCATGATGCGCAGGTGCGGCGTCTGATCGATGACGCGCTGCTGCGCCTCAATCATCGTCTTGTCTTCGGCGAAGGCTTGCTCCGCGATGCCCATGAGAATGTCGCGCAAGGCTTCATCGCCCACAGTGCGATGTGGGCCCCAAGAGAAAAAGTAGCGCGACGTCTTGTCCGTCAACGGTGTCACCGCTTGGCTAGTGAAAGTCTTGCCGAGTGCCGGCAAGTCCGCTGGCGGCTCGCCATGCCCGCAGGCCTTGGCGGTGCCTTCGGGGTACTGAGCGCCCAACATGAGCAGTACGCCGGGGATGAGGAAGTCGTAGCGTGTCCAGCCATCCACGCGGCCGGCGTGTTCGCGGCCGCGCATGGGCGGTGAACTTTCTACCCAGCGCTCGTAACGGATGCCGCGGGGGAGCGGCGTGATGCGCGGGTGTTCTTCTGCCCAAACGCTCGTAGCGCCGAAGCTGTTGGCGTGAACGAAGCTCAGGTGCGAGAAGTCGAGCAGGTTGTCGTTGATGAGGCGGGCTTCGGCGGCATAGTCCAATTGACCACGTCCCAGAATCCACGCCGGGTCGTCAAAACCGACGGCGGGCGGAATGAGCGCTTCGTCCGCTTTCGCCGGTTCGCCCATCCACACCCATAGCCAACTGTGGCGCTCCACCGCCGGGTAGCGGCGCAAGCGGGCTTGCGGCGGAATGCGCTCTTGCCCGGGGATTTCGACGACACGGCCTTCCGTGTCGTAACGCAGGCCGTGATATAGGCAGCGGAGATGGGCGCCTTCGCAGCGGCCGAGCGACAACGGCGCCAAACGGTGCAGGCAACGGTCTTCGAAAGCCGCCCAGTGCTGCCCCGTGTGCCAAAGCACTACCGGTTCTCCGAGCAGGGTGATGCCGGTCGGGCGGTCGCGGGCAAGGTCTGGGACCCAGCCCGCCACGTACCAGGCGTTGCGAACGTAAGCCATCGTCGTCGGGTTCCCTGCTGGAGGCATAATCGTAACAAATGTTTATATGTCAGGATTGCCCGTGTGGCCGGGAATGTCAATGCCGCCGCCAGCAGGCGAAGGCTTTTTAGCGCGGCTCGAGTCCCGTATGCCGCGCCAGAACACCAGGATATTCAGCGGCGAACCGTGCGGCCAGTCGGTCGACGAGGTAGACCGAACGGTGCTGGCCGCCGGTGCAACCTACGGCGACGGTGAGGTAGCCACGATTGGCCGCCTGATAGGCGGGAATGCGCCGCGCGATGAAGCTGGCGACGTCCTCGAGAAATTCCGTCACAGCCGGTTGGGCGGCCAAAAACTCGGCTACCGGCGCATCCAGCCCGCTCAAGTGCTTCAGGGTCGGGTCCCAATAGGGATTGGGCAAGGTGCGCGCGTCGAAGACGAAATCGACATCGGCGGGTAAACGGTCTTTGAAGCCGAAAGATTCGAACAGGATGGACAGGCGTCCACTCTGGCGTGCGTCGACGCGCTGGCGGATGGTTTCGCGCAACTGGTGCACGCTGGTCTGGGTGGTGTCCAGCACCAGGTCGGCGGCGTCCGTGACCGGCCGAAGCAGGCGACGTTCTTCGCCGATGGCTTCGCGTAGTGAACGGCCCGCTTGCGCCAAGGGGTGGCGGCGCCGGGTATCGCCATAACGGCGCAGCAGGGCCTCGTCATCGGCGTGGAGGAACAGGACGTCGCAGTCGATGGCCGCTTGGCGGAGGTCCTTGATGAGGCCCGGGATGGCAGCGAGGTCGGCGGCACGGTTGCGCGCGTCCAGCCCGACGGCTGCGCGGGCATAGCCGCTTTCGGGGTGCCGGACGAGGTGCGACACGAAGGTGTTCAGCAGGCCGGCTGGTAGATTGTCGACGCAGTAGTACCCGAGGTCTTCGAGCATATGCAGCGCCACGGACTTGCCCGAGCCGGACAGGCCGCTGATGACGAGCAGACGCAACGAACCGGCCATAGGGAGACTCCGCAGGAACTGCAGGAATGATAACGCGCCGACAGGGTGGCGCGTGGCTACCCGCCATCAGGCTGTTTTGACGCCGTGGCTGGCCCAGACACCCCCGGGGGTGTCCGGGTCGCCGAATCGTGCTAGACGGCGCGACCGCGCGGCGCTTCGGCCGCGTGGTGGTCCGCCTTCTTTTCCTTGTGTTTCTTCACCAGGCGGTCGAGTTTGTCCGCCAAAGCGTCGATGGCGGCGTACATGTTCTCGGCCACGGCGTCAGCGTGCAGCGTGCTGCCGCTGACATGTGCAGTGGCTTCAGCCTTGTGCTCGAGTTTCTCGACAGTAAGGACGCAGTGGAGGTCGATGACCTGATCGAAGTGGCGCGAGACGCGTTCCAATCGCTTGCCGACGTAGTCGCGCATGGATTGGGTGACTTCGACATGGTGTCCGGTGAGCATCAGTTGCATGATCTCTTCCTTCTGCTGTGGCGCCCGCAGGCGGCCTGGAAAGTGGGTTCTCGGGGCGGGGCAGGTGCGTCCTTCAGCCCTCCCGTTCAACGTTGGTTGCGTTTCCTCTCTGATGAAGTGGGGATGTTCATGGCCTCACGGTACTTCGCCACCGTCCGGCGCGCTACCTGTGCGCCATCCTCAGACAGCACTTCGGCGAGCCGAGCGTCCGACAATGGTGTGCCGGGCTGCTCGCCAGCGATGAGCTTGCGGATCTTGGCACGCACGGCGGTGGAGGACAGTTCGCCGCCGTCCGTACCGGCGACGTGGCTGGAGAAGAAGAAGCGGAATTCGAGCACGCCGCGCGGCGTGTGCATGTACTTGGCAGTGGTGACGCGCGAGATGGTGCTCTCGTGCAATTCCACGGCCTCGGCGATGTCACGCAGCACCATGGGCACCATCGCTTCTTCGCCGTTATCGAAGAACCCTTCCTGTCGCTGCACGATACAGCGGGCCACCTTCAGCAAGGTTTCGTTACGGATCTCGAGGCTGCGCAGCAGCCAGCGTGCTTCCTGCAATTGGGTGCGCAAGGGAGCATGGTCGGCGGCGCGCGTGAGGTAGCCGGCGTATTGTTCGTTGACCCGTACTTTAGGCAGGGCGCCCGGGTTCAAATCTACCTGCCAGCGGCCCTCCGTACGGTGGACATAAACGTCGGGGACGACGTATTCCGGGTCTGCTGTGTGGATGGCGTTGCCGGGGCGAGGATTGCAGGTGCGAACCAGCGCGATGGCCATTTCCAGTTCGGCGTCGGTAGCGCGGGTTTGGCGGCGCAGCATGGCCATCTGTTGGCCAGCGACGAGACCGAGGTGGTTCAGGGCGATCTCCCGGGCCAGCGCCAGCGCTGGCGTGCCGGGGTCCAGTTGGGCCAGTTGCAGCGCGATGCATTCGCCCGGGGAGCGGGCGGCGACGCCGGGGGGGTCGAAGGCCTGCACCAGCATGAGGACAACTTCGGCCTCGTCCGGGTCCGCCTCGGGGAACTCGGGGTGCACTACCGCACAAACTTCTGCCAGCGTGTCGCGGAGATATCCGTCGTCATCGACGGCATCGATGAGCGCGCGCCCAATGGCCGCCTTGCGGGCGTCGAGACGGGTCATCTCCAATTGCCAGAGCAAGTGGTCCCTGAGGGTTTTACCGGACGGGTCGGAGTAGTCTTGGTCGCGGTCGTCCGGACCAGACCACGGTGTTTCGCTAGCCGCTGCCGTAGGCCCCTCGTCCCAGTCGCAGTTTTCGGCCATGCCCTCGGAATCGGTCGCATCCGTGATAGCGCCATCCCGCCCGTCATGCAGTTCCGCGGGATCCCCGTGGCCGTCATCGCTGAGGGCTGTTCGGGCCTCGGACAGCGGGATTTCGAGGCTGTAATCCGCCTCTTCCTCCGCCTCCAGCATGACATTCGACTCGAGCGTCTCGCGAATCTGCTGCTGAAGGTCGAGCGCCGTCAGTTGCAACAGCCGGATGGCTTGTTGCAATTGGGGAGTCATCGCCAGTTGTTGGCCGAGACGGAGTTGCAGGGAGGGCTTGAGCATCTGCCGTCAGTGTCTCGCGCGGGACGTGTGGGGCACTGCGCGCGCCGTCACATCTTGAAGTCCTGACCGAGGTAAACGGAACGCACCTCCGGGTTGGCCAGAATTTCTTCAGCCGTGCCAGAGGCGATGACCGCACCTTGGTTGACGATGTAGGCGCGTGAACAGATACCGAGGGTTTCGCGTACCTGGTGGTCGGTAATCAGCACGCCGATGCCACGGTCGCGCAGGTGCGCCACGATGCGCTGGATGTCGGCCACGGATACCGGGTCGACACCGGCGAATGGTTCGTCGAGCAGGATGAACTGGGGATCGGCGGCCAGCGCTCGGGCGATTTCCACGCGCCGCCGTTCGCCGCCGGACAAGCTTTGTCCGAGGTTGTCGCGCAGGTGGCCGATATGCAGTTCCTCGAGTAGCACCTCTAGCCGTTGCTGTCGCGCTTCAGCATCCAGATTCGGACGGGTCTCGAGAATGGCGAGCAAGTTGTCAGCCACGCTCAGGCGGCGGAACACGGAAGGCTCTTGGGGCAGATAGCCCACGCCGGCTCTCGCCCGCAGATGCATGGGCAGGGTGGTGAGATCTTGTTGCCCCAAGGTGACGCTACCACCGTCGCAAGGCACGAGGCCGACAATCATGTAGAAGGCGGTAGTCTTGCCGGCACCGTTCGGGCCGAGTAGTCCGACGATTTCGCCGGGGCCAACGCTGAGAGAGATGTCTTTGACGACCTGCCGTGCCTTGTAGCGCTTGCAGAGGCCCGTCGCCTGCAGGTGGACCGTCACGGTGGCCCCTCTTTGGCACGGTCCGGCACCTTGGTGCTCGGGTTGTCGCCCAAGGTACCCGGTTGGATAGTGATGCGCACTCGTTCAGCGGATTGCTCACCCGGGTTGGCCAGCACGCGCTGGTCGCGTAGACCGTACACGAGGGTTTTGCCAGTAATCTCATTGGCGCCATCGGAGAGCGTGGCGGATTCGCTGAGGCGGACTGTGCCTGCTGCCAGATCGTAGTCGATGCGGCCGGCGGCGCCATGCACCTGCCGCGGCTTCCCGCCCGGCGCGGCGGGCGGGCGTTGCTGGGAGAACGTGGCTGGGCTGCCGTTGATTAGTGCTCGCGCCAGCGTGTTATCGCGGAAGTCCACCGTCGCAGTATCGCTCGTCAGGGTGCCGTCCGCCGTGGTGATCTTGACGGCGCCACGGAAAGTCCACTGGCTGTTGTCGAAGTTCAAACCCGTCGCGAGTGCTTCTGTCGCTTCTACTCGCAGGACGCCCTGCGACAGGCGAATTTCTCGGAAGCGCAGGGAGTTGTTCTTGTAATCGAAATCGGAAGAGGCTGCGTCCAACGCGATGGGCTGGCTGGCGCGCGACGCAGGCGCGCCGAGCACCGTGGCCGGTGCCAGCAAGGCACACAGCGCGGCGGCGAGAGATTGGCGCCAGAGGTTAATGTTGGAATGTGCCATGGAGTGCCGATTCTAGCCGCAGCGTCCCGGCCTTCATATCGGCCGTGAGTCCGGTGGCCCCGAGAGCGTGCGGGCCGAAGTGGATGGTGACCGGCGCCGCGGTGGTGGCCCGTTCGCGTTCCAGATCCAGCGCGAGTCTGGCGGTGGAGATTCTGGGGGAGGTGGTTTCACGCTTTGCAACGGGCTCCAATTCCACTGCCCCACTCAGCAGCAGGCGCTGGCCTCCCGCCGGCAGGCGCCCTTGCTTTGCCTGCAGGCGCCACGCATCCGGTGAACCGGGGTGGTACAGCGCCTGCACACCCTGCAGGTCGATTTCACCGCTGCCTGGAGCGGATTCGCTGGCGTTGTCGGTCTCGATGCGCAGGCGCCAGCGACCGTCAGGACCCGTTTCTTCCAGGATTGCCGCGCGCAGGCTGTAGGCGGGAGCGGCCAAGGACTGGTTACCGGCCTCGGGCACTTCTTCTGGGCGATAACCCCACCACGCCGTGATGGCCGCAAGCAAGCCGAAGCCGCTCAGCGCAGCGACTTGACGCCAGCGACTGGTGGTCATGACGGCATCTCGCCGCGTACCGCCAACAGGGCATCGCAGAGTTGCCGGACCGCGCCTTGCCCACCGGGGAGCGTGGTGATGTGGTGCGCAGCCGCGAGCACTGCGGGGTGTGCATCTGCTACGGCAACTGCCAGCCCCACCGCAGCCATCAGCGGCAGGTCGGTGGTGTCGTCGGTGATGCACGCCACGGCGGAAAGCGGGACGCCGGCAGCAGTAGCGATGGCGGTAACTGAAGCTACTTTGTCGGCGACGCCTTGGTGGACCGTCGCAATGCCGAGTTCGCGCATGCGCACGTCTACGGCCGCGGCGCGGCGGCCAGAGACTACGGCGAGTTGCAGGCCGCTGCGTTGCAACAGTTTCAAGCCATGCCCATCGCGCACATGAAAGACTTTGAGTGCTTCGCCTTCAGCGCCGAAGTAGAGACGACCGTCTGTGAGTACGCCGTCCACATCCAGCACGAGCAAGCGGATGCCCGCGAGTGGCGTGCCCTGTGCTTGCGAACGCCCGCCCGGGTTCACATGACCCCCGCGCGGAGCAGGTCGTGGACGTTGAGGGCGCCCACGAGGTACCCATTCTCATCGACGACGGCGAGGGCAGTGATGCGATGCTGCTCCATAAGGTTGACCGCATCGGCAGCTAAGGCGGTGGGCAGGATGGCTTTGGGCGCCGGCGTCATTACCTCATGCATCTTGAGGGTGCGCAGGTCCGGTCCATGGTCCAGCGTGCGCCGCAAGTCACCGTCGGTATAGATGCCGAGGAGTCTGCCGGTGGTGTCCGTGACGGCTGTCATGCCAAGGCCCTTGCCGGACATCTCCAGCAGCCCGTCGCGTAGCGGGGTTTCCGGCCCTACCAAGGGCACGGCCTCACCTTTGCGCATGACGTCGGCGACGTGGAGTAACAAGCGTCGGCCCAAGCTGCCACCGGGGTGAGAGCGAGCGAAATCTTCGGCAGTGAAGCCGCGCAGTTCTAGCAAGGCCACTGCCAAGGCATCGCCCATGGCGAGCGTCGCGGTGGTGCTGGCGGTGGGCGCCAAGTTCAGCGGACAGGCTTCGGCAGCGACTCCGACATCCAGGTGAACCGAGGAAGCGGTGGCGAGCGTGGATGCCGGGTTGCCAGTAAGCGCGACCACGGGAATGCCGAGACGGCGCAGCGTGGGGACCAGTGCTAAAACTTCGGTGGTCTCGCCGCTGTTCGACAAGGCGATGACGCCATCATCGCGAGTAATCATGCCGAGGTCGCCGTGGATGGCCTCGGCCGGGTGCAGGAAAAACGCCGGCGTGCCGGTGCTGGCCAAGGTGGCGGCAATCTTGCTGCCGACATGCCCCGATTTGCCCATGCCCGTGACGACCACGCGGCCGCGGATGCCGATGAGGCAGCGGCAAGCGGCAGCGAATGTGGCATCCAGCCGTTCCACCAGTGCGGCCACGGCCGCAGCTTCGGTGGCGAGGGCGGCACGGCCGGCGGCCAGAATGCGGGCATCGTCGAGGGGCGCAGTCATGGCTCCATCATAGCGCGCCCGGGCGTCGGGTCACCGTCGGTTGCGCACCGGGACGCGCACCGGCGCACTTTCCCGTAAACTGCCCGGTTATGGACGCAGCAGCAGTTAAAGCCCGTATCGAGGCCGGTCTCCCGGGCGCCAAGGCGCAGGTAGTGACCGCAGACAACACCCATTTCGAGGCGCTGGTCGTGGCCCCGCAGTTTGCGGGCCTGCGACCATTGAAACGCCACCAACTCGTCTATGGCGCGGTCGGCCACGAGGTTGGGCGTGAGGTGCACGCGTTGTCGATCACTGCCTACACGCCGGAAGAGGCCACGGCCGCCGGCGTGGGCACCTGAGGGGGAAGCCATGGACAAGCTGATCATCACCGGCGGCGTGGCGCTGGAGGGGGAAGTGCGCATTTCGGGTGCCAAGAACGCGGCTCTGCCGATTCTTGCCGCCACTTTGCTGCCCTCAGGACAGGTGACAGTGGGCAACGTTCCCCATCTTCAGGACGTGACGACCACCAACGAATTGCTGGGCCGCATGGGCGTCAGTGTCACCATCGATGAAAAATTGCGCGTTGGGGTAGACCCCACCACGCTGCGTGATTGTGTCGCGCCATACGAGTTGGTGAAGACCATGCGCGCCAGTATTCTGGT